>NZ_JMFG01000001.1 GCF_000687145.1 Thermoanaerobaculum aquaticum | reverse complement strand
CGCAACTGGAAGCCCGCCTGGCGCAGATGGGTGCCGAGCTGATGATCGAAACCCTGGAGGGGCTGGCCAACCGCACGGTTCACCCCAGGCCCCAGGACCACTCCCAAGCCACCGTCACCCCCAAGCTGGAGCGCAAGATGGGGCGGGTGGACTGNNGGAACCTCCCCGCCGACGAGCTGGCCCGCCGCTGCCGGGCTTTCGATCCCTGGCCCGGGCTTTTCTGCAACTTCCGGGGGGGGAGGCTCAAGATTCACGACTTCCGGGTAGGCGAACCGCGCCCCGGGGACGAGCCGCCGGGGACGGTTCTGGCGGTGAGTAAAGCCGGCATTGAGGTGCGCTGCGGGGAGGGCACCGTGGGCATCATCACCGAGCTGCAGCGGGAAGGCAGGCGGCGTTTGCCGGCCGATGCTTTCATCCTCGGCGAGCGCGTGGTCAAAGGTGAGCAGTTCCGTTGATCCCCGGCGGGAGGCGGTGCGCATCCTGGCCCGGGTGGATGCCCACCAGGCCCACGCCGCCCGCTTGCTCACCGAGGCTCTACCCCTTACCCGGGAGCTGGTCCTCACCGTGCTTCGCTGGCAGCACACCCTGGATGACCTGCTCCAGAGGTTCTGTAAGACACCCCTGCCCCACCTGGATCCGCTGGTGCGGGCCTCGCTGCGCATGGGGTTGGCGGAAGCTCGTTTGCTGCGCACCCCTCCGCCGGTGGCGGTGGCGGAAGCGGTGAGGGTGTGCAAGGGTTTTGTGCCCAAGGCTTCCGGGTTGGTGAACGCCTGCCTCCGGCGGGCCGTGGAGGCACGGTGGCCTTCGCCCGAGGACGAGAGCGTGCCCCTGGCCCTCCGCACCTCTCACCCTCCGTGGCTGGTGGAGCGCTGGGAAAAGCGCCTGCCACCGGAGCTCCTGCGGCAGGCATTGGCCTCCGCCCAAGAGCCGGCGCCCATGTGCCTTCTGGCCGGGGTTTCCAAGCTTCCCCCCGAAGTGCAAACCGCGCCGCACCCCCAGGTGCCGGGGGTTTTGGTGGTGACCGCAGGGGCCAAAGCCGCCGCCCAGGCGTGCGCCCAGGGACAGGCCTACGCCATGGACCCTACGGCGGTGGCGGTGGCCCGGCTGGTACCCCATGGCCAGAAGCTTTTGGAGGTGGCCGCCGCACCGGGGGGCAAGAGCCTTGTGCTTGGGCTGGAACACCCGCAGGCCCTGCGGGTGGCCCTGGATCTGCGGGTGAGCCGCGTGAGGCTCCTGGCCAGGGCCACGCGCTTGCTTTCCCGCCCGCCGCACCTGTTAGCCGCCGACGGCACGCGGCCGCCCTTGCGACGGCATAGCTTCGATGCGGTTTTGCTGGACGCCCCCTGCTCGGGAACCGGCACCCTGCGCCGCCACCCGGAAATCCGCTGGCGGCTCACCCCTTACCAGCTTTCGGAGCTGGCAAGCCTGCAAAAGGAGCTCCTGGCCGCCACCGTTCCCCTGGTGAAGCCCGGCGGCTTCTTGCTTTACGCCACCTGCTCTCTGGAGCCCGAAGAAAACGAAGAAGTGGTGGCTTCCCTGGGCTTGCCGGTGTCCCCCGTGAGCGATGGCCTTCCCCCCCAGTTGCCGCGGGTGGTGTTGCCTTCGGGTGGGTGCCTCATCCCCCCCGGGCCCTGGGGGGACGGTTTTGTGGTACACCTTGTGGGGCCGGTGCGCTAAACCACCGGCAGTGGTACACGTAAGACACAGCAGGAGGCAGGAATGCCAGGAAAGGCCGAGCTTGTTTCCAGAATTGTGTTTGAAACCGGGATGCCCAAGGCCCACGCGGCTCGGGCGGTGGAGATTTTGGTGGACGCCCTCCAGGAATGGGTAGCCGCCGGCGAGAAGGTGGCCATCCCGGGGCTGGGGATCTTTTACGCCAGCGAGCGGTCCGCTCGCAAGGCCCGCAACCCCCAAACCGGGGAGGAGCTTCAGCTCCCGCCGGTGCGGGTGGCGCGCTTTCGGCCAGCGAAGGAGTTCAAGGAGATCCTGAACAGCAAGCGGTGAGGAAGCCATGGAAGCCCTGCTGGTGGTGGACGTGCAAAACGACTTTTGCCCAGGAGGCGCCTTGCCGGTGCCCCACGGGGACGAGGTGGTGCCGGTGATCAACCGCCTGTGTACCCGCTTTCCCGTGGTGGTGGCAAGCCAGGACTGGCACCCCGAGGATCACGTGTCCTTTGCCTCCAACCACCCGGGCAAGCAGGTGCTGGACGTGGTGGAGGTAGAGGGCCAGCCGCAGGTGCTTTGGCCTGACCACTGCGTGGCCGGCAGCTGGGGAGCGGATTTCCACCCGGGCTTGGAGACCCGTTTCTTCCGCATGATCATCCGCAAGGGCACCGATCCCCGGGTGGACTCCTACTCCGCCTTCCGGGACAACCGCAAGGACCGCGTTACGGGGCTGGCCGGCTTCCTCCGGGAGCTGGGGGTTACCGCCGTTACCGTGGTGGGGCTGGCCACCGATTACTGCGTGGCCGCCACAGCCCTGGACGCGGTGGAGCTGGGCTTTGGCGCCAGGGTGTTTCTCCCCGCCTGTCGGGCGGTGGGGGCTCCCCCCGGGCACACGGAAAAGACCCTGGAGCGCTTGCGCCAGGCCGGGGTCACGCTTATCGAAAACGAATAGGGGCGACCGGCCGGTCGCCCCTGGGTTTGTTGCGGTTGCGTTTTCTTGATTATTTGCCGGTCTTGGCCCAGCGCTGGAGGATGGGATCGGCACCGTAACCCAGCGCCTTCCAGTCCAGCCGGCCGTTGGGACCGTGGCAATCCAAGCAGGTTAAGGCCTTTTCCTTAGGCACAACCTCGTGGTAAATACCCATGTACCGCTTGGTCTTGACCCAACCGTAACGGGCGTCCTTGACGCCGTACATCTCTTCGGCGGCGTGCTGGATGGCCTTGTGGATCTCCCCTTCGGCAAAGAACTCCTCCACGGCAATGGGCAGGATGTAGTTCTTGCCTTCCAGCACCGGCATCACACCACGGTGCAGCTTGAACGGGTAAATGCGCGCCTTGGGGTCCTTCCGGCTGCCCTGCGGCAACATCATGCCCACCGTACCGTCAGGCTGCAGCTTCACCGGCTCACCGGGGAGCTGCGCCCAGGTGGTGCCGTTAAACCAGGCGTACACGGGCTTCACGTCCTTGGCGAACTCGATCGTTGCTGACCACTTGTCGGCTTCCTGGTTGTATGCCGGCTTGGACCAATCGCGCACCATGTCGGTGGCATCGGCCTTGGCAAAGGTAGGAATGTGGCAGGTGGGGCAAGCCACCCGTTGGGCGTGGAGGTTTAAGACCTCCGCCGGATGGGGACGGGAATCGTGGCAGGTACCATCGTCACAGGAAAGCGGCTTGGCCGGAAAGTCGGTACCGGAGAGGTCGCTCCCCCGCCCGCGCACCCGGTGGTCCTCGCCCTTGTGGCAGTCAATGCACTGGAGGTTGGCGCCGTCGGTGCCCATGTGCACATCGAAGTCCCGGGTGGTGTCAGCAAGGGCGTACTCCAAGTCCCCGCGCTTGAAGTTGGGGCCACCACCGGAGCCGGCGTGGCAGCGCAAGCAGGTATTGCGGGTGGGCATGCCAATGCGCTTGGCCACCGCATCCAGCCCCTCCTGGTTTTTCCAGAGGACGGGCTTCCAAACCCAGCCCCCCTGACCGTCGGGGTACAGATCCCGCTGGTAGCCCTGGGCATGGCAAATCAAGCAGTCAATGTTGGCCAGTTGCTCCGGGGTTTCCTGTTCGGAGGGCATGAGCCCAAGGCCGGCGTGGCACTTGGAGCAACCTTCAGAAATCGCCTCGCCCCGGGAGTTCTTCACCACACCAATCCAGGAAGCCCTGGGGTTGGTGCAAAAGTCGTTAATGGTGTTGATCTTCCCCAACCGTTGACCGCGGGCGTTCACCAGGTTAGGGGTTTGCCCGCGCCATTGGTAGTGCTGCGAGCGGAAGAAGCTCTTGGCTTCCTTTTCGTGGCAGCTCAAACAGGTCTTGGTTCCTTCGTAGTGCTCGAAGTACTTCTGGTGGCTGTACTCTTTGGCGGCAAGTGGCGCAGCCAAGAGCATGGCCCAAATCACTCCTCTTTGAAACCTCATTTCTCCCCCCTTTTGAAAAGAGTTGGGGGCCAGCGCACGCTGGCCCCCAAAATCACGTTAGAACCGGGCGGTCATAGAAAGCGTGACCACCGTGGCGTCGTCGTAGGTCGGGAAGCCCAGAATCGGCTTGGAATCCAGCTTCTTGGGGGCTCCCAGATGCCAGCTGGAGCCCGAATAGTCGTACTGGTAGTTGATGACTCCCAGCCGCACGAAGAAGCGCTTGGCCAGCTGGTGAATGAGGTAAGCCTCGGCCACATCGCCCCGAGCTGCGGTCTTGGGGGCAAAGATGTCGTCCTGGGCCGGCGTGAAGTTGAACCAGTACTTGGAGCCGTGGTTGTACTCCAACCCCACCATGGTGTGGTCGTTGTTGAAGGTGTAGCGGCCCCCCAGGTACCACATGGATCCCGAATGGGACTTGGGAACCTCAAAGGGATCGCTGAACAAACCACCAAAGGGGGTGGTCACCGGGTCAGGGTGGCTCTTCACGTAGTTGACGTTGAGGAACCAATCGAAGGGTCCGTCCTTGCGCTTCAGGAGAACGCCAGCAATGTCCATATCGCCGAGGTTGGCGGAAGGCGTAAACCGCATCACCACCGGCGCATTCACCGGTTGCCCGGTAAGCGGGTTGGCCGGCAGCACGATGAGGCCGTTAAAGCCGTCGGTGATGTTGAACGCCCGGGCCACCGTGGTTTGCAGCAGGGTGTTGTCGTCGCTGTAAACGTCCCAGTTGATGCCGAAAAAGTCGGCGTCTTCAAGCCGGTCGGCGGGCTGCTTCAAAACCTCGCCGTTGCCAAAGCCGGACTCATACCCGCGGCCGTAGCAGAACCGCAAGGTGGAGTGCTCACCCAAATGGTAGCCAACGGTGATGCCGTCGAACTGAAAGTCAATGAGGGAGCCCATGGGCGTGCCGCCCCGCAGCTCGCCCTTGCGCAGGTTCATGGGCGGACCACCGGTGGAAGGCCTACGACCGATGGACAGGTAAAGCGGCAAACCGGCAATGTTGTTCCAGGTGAAGTAGGCACGCTCCACGCGCAGGATGTCGGAGTTGGGCACGCCTACGGTGTTGCCGTCAATGCTGAAGCTGTTGGCTTGGCCGTTGAACACCTGAACCGCGGTGGAGTCCCCCCAGGTCTTGTACATGGCGAGCCGGCCGGAAAACGTGACGTTTTCCGCCACATCCGCATCCATGGTGAGGCGCAGGCGGTTGGTGTACATGAGGCTGTTGTCGGCATCGTACCCGTGCCGGTACGCACCGGGGAGTAGCATCATCATGAGCTGCTGCTGCATTTGCGGCGGGAAAGAAGCCATGGCGCTCTTCAGCTGGTCAAACGTTAGCGAGTTGGTGAAGTACAGGTAGTCGCCGTAGTGCGAAGCGATGAACTGCTGCACCGCCGCCGGCGAGGTGGGGAGCTGACCCGTCGCCCCGTAGTAGAACATGGTGTTCACCAACCCCGCTTGCAGGGCCATGCCGTCGTAATAGTCGGGGATCGTGGCAGCAATGGAATGGGCCTCAAAGCGGTAGTCGCCACCGAACCGAATACGGTCCTGGGCCGCCTGCTTTTCCACCTTTTGCAAGCGCTTTTCGATTTCCTTCAGTTGCTGCCGTAGCTTTTCCGCTTCGTCTTGGCTGCTCTGCTGGCCAAAGACGGCAAGCGGAGCAACCAGGAGCAGGAACGATGCAAAAACACGTTTCATGTTTGGGCCTCCTTTCTTAGCCACAAGTCATGGGGTGTTCGGAATCCGCAGCGTGTTCCAAAGCGAACTTCTTGATTTTTTCCAGAAGCTCCGGCGTCAACACCTCCAGGAGCTTCTTCCCGCTTCCCTTGGGATCGTCCAGGTTGCCGTGCGAGGGCACCAGCTTTTCCTTGAAGAAGCGCTCCCACTGGTCCTGGATGAGGGTCATGGGCGTGACCTCACCGTTGGGTGAATCGGGCCCATGACAGGGCTTGCAGTACTCGCGGAACAGGGTCTTCCCGTCCGGAGCCTTGTCGGCAGCCCAAACCAAACCCACCGCCACGGCTAGCACCGGCACCACCGCGGCCATCCAGGCTTTAAACCTTGTTTTCCCGTTCACAAGCACCTCCCGCAGATTAGGGGGTTTACCCCCCAGCTGTCACAAAAAAGTATAATCCCTGTTGCCGATACTGTCAACCATGCTTAGAACCATAAAGTTATTGATGGTGAGCTATCATGCCCAAGTGGGGAGGAACACCTCATGAGTACCGAGTTCTGCGAGTTTCCGTTGGCCAACGCCAGCGACGAGGAAATCAAGGCGATCCTCGAGGAGGCCAAGACCGTGGCGGTGGTGGGGCTTTCCGACAACCCCGAGCGCGAGTCGTACCAGGTAGCTGCGTACCTCAAGGCCCAGGGCTACCGCATCATCCCCGTCAACCCCAACGTCCGGGAGGTGCTGGGCGAGCGGGCCTACCCCACCCTGAGCGACATCCCGAAAGACATCAAGGTTGATGTGGTGGACATCTTCCGCCGTCCCGAGTTCATCCCGGAAATCGTGGATCAGGCCATTGCCCGCGGTGCCAAAGCGGTTTGGATGCAAAAGGGTCTGGCGCACAACGCCGCCGCCGACAAAGCTCGGACTGCCGGCCTGGCGGTGGTGATGGACCGCTGCATGATGGTGGAGCACCGCCGCCTGGTGCAGGGCTAGAGCTTTTATTGCCGCTTGCTATAATGCCTCTGTCCTGCAGGGCAGGAGGTGGAGCTCTGGGCTAAGCCAGGTTCCACGAGGAGGGAAACATCGCAGACGATCGAGATCGGGTAAGGATTAACGAAATGATCCGGCTTTCGCCGGTGCGCCTCATCGATGCTGACGGTACCCAGGTGGGTATCGTCCCCATCGAGCATGCCCTCGAGTTGGCCCGCCAGAGGGGACTTGATTTGGTTGAAGTTGCGCCTACCGCTCGCCCCATCGTGTGCAAAATCATGGACTGGGGCAAGTACCGCTACGAGCAGGAAAAGAAAGCCCGGGAAGCGCGCAAGAAGGAGCACCAAATCGAGGTCAAGGAAGTGAAGTTTCGGCCCGGGGTGGCGGATCACGACTTTCAAACCAAGCTCAACATGGTCAAGCGCTTCCTCGCCGAGGGCAAGCACGTGAAGGTCACCATCATGTTTCGGCGGCGGGAAATGCGGCGCTTGGAGAACGGCTACGAGGTGCTGGAACGGGTGCGGGAAGCCTTGGCCGACGTGGCCAAGGTGGAAAAGGACGCCTCCATGGCCGACGGTGGGCGGGATCTCACCATGGTCTTCGTGCCGCTCCGCCGCGGCTCGTCGTAAGTGACGTAACAAGGTTTTGCGGCGGATCCAAGCTTTTTAAGGGGAAGCTAGCAAAAGCTTCTCGTTGTAGGGAGGGTTCCCATGGCCACAGCCACCAAAGCCATCCGACTCAACGCTTCGCAGGTCCACGATGTGCTCCGTTCCCACATGCTGGTGGACGGTTTCCACATTGTGCCGGACCTGGAGCGCTCGCGAGGTTCGTACCTGGTAGACGAGAGGGAAAACAAAACCTACCTGGACTTCTTCTCCAACTTTGCCTCCCAGGCGTTAGGCTGGAACCACCCCGGGCTTGCCGATCCCGAGTTTCGCGAGCGGCTGCTTTTGGCGGCGTTGCACAAGCCTGCCAACTCCGACGTCTACACCCGCTTCTTCGCCGAGTTCGTGGCTACCTTTGCCGAGGTGGCCGTTCCCCCTTCCCACCGCTCCCACTTGTTCTTCATCGAAGGGGGGGCGCTGGCCGTGGAAAACGCCCTCAAGGCAGCCTTCGACTGGAAGATCCGCAAGAACATGGCCAAAGGACTTCCAGAGACGGTGGGTACCAAAGTGCTGCACTTCCGCCAAGCGTTCCACGGCCGTTCCGGGTACACCCTTTCCCTCACCAACACTGCCGATCCCCGGAAAACCGCTTACTTCCCCAAGTTCGATTGGCCGCGGATCTCCAACCCCAAAATCGTCTTCCCCCTGTCCGAACATCTGGCCGAGGTGGAAGCGGCAGAAGCCCGGGCCCTGGCCGAAATTGAAAAGGCGGTGGCCCAGTACGGGGACGACATCGCCTGCCTCATCATCGAGCCCATTCAAGCGGAAGGCGGGGACAACCACTTCCGGCCTGAGTTCTTAAAAGCTTTGCGAAAGCTTGCAGACCAGCACGACTTTCTCCTGATCTTCGACGAGGTGCAAACCGGCCTGGGCCTGACCGGCACCATGTGGGCGTTTGAAGGCTTAGGCGTGGAGCCGGACCTCTTTTCCTTCGGGAAGAAAGTCCAGGTGGGCGGGTTTGCCGCCAACCGGCGCATTGACGAGGTACCGGACAACGTGTTCCGAGTTTCCTCGCGCATCAACTCCACCTGGGGCGGCAACCTCACCGACATGGTGCGCTCCACCAGGATTTTGGAGATCATTGCCGAAGAAAACCTGGTGGAGAACGCTCGCCGGGTGGGGGCTCAGCTTCTCGCCGGACTTCACCAGCTGGAGCGGGAGTTCCCCCAGCTCCTCTCGCAGGTTCGGGGACGGGGTTTGATGATCGCTTTTGACCTTCCCAACCCGGAAACGCGGAAGAAGGCTGTGGAAGCCTGCCGTGCCGAGGGGCTTTTGCTTTTGCCTTGCGGTGAGAAGTCCATTCGCCTCCGTCCGTTTTTGGACCTCACGCCAGAGGACGCACAAAAGGGCCTGGCGCTTCTGGCCAATGCCCTCAGACGACTGGGCTGAAAAACAGCCGGAGTGACCTGCGCTCCTGCGCGGGTCTTTTTGTGGTAGCCGGCGCGGAGCGCCGGCCCCACAGCAGGAGCGGCGGCCCCACATTGCCCGCGGCGGCCCCACATGAACAAGAGCAAAAAACGCGAATTCCTCTCCCATGATGAAGAAAGTGGCCTTTTGATTCCGCGGCAATTCGGGTAAGGTTGCACCTGAGGAAAGGAGGAACCTATGGCCGATGTCATGCCGCCTTCTGGCTTTGAGCCCCCGCAACCACCAACCCCACCCGAACCACCCTTCGCGCCACCTCCGGCTCCGCCCTTGCTCCCCTGGGAGGACCCCGCTTATCCGCGCTTGGAAGCGCTTTACGAAACCGCCAAGCTGGTGCTCTTCAACCCGCGGGAGGCTTTTTCCCGTATGAGCCTCACGGTGAGCTTAGGAAAACCCATCCTTTTTGCCGTCATCCTGGGATGGGTGGGCATTATCGTGGGGCAAATTTACCAATGGGCCTTCCGCTCCACCCTGGCCTCCCTCATGCCCGGTATGTTTGCCCGCCAAGACATGTTCTTCTCCAAGGTAGCCTCGGTCATCACCGTGATCACCGCACCGGTGTGGGTGCTCTTCGGTCTTGGCCTCACCACCCTGTTCATCCACCTGTTCTTGCTGCTCTTCGGCGGGGCTCAACGGGGTTTTGAGACCACCCTTCGCACGCTGGCCTACAGCGAAGCTACCTACGTGTTCCAGATCATTCCGCTGGTAGGTTGGATCGTTGCCGTCATCTGGTGGTTTTTTGTGAGCATTGTGGGCCTGGCCCAAGCCCACGGCACCACCACCGGACGAGCTGCCGGTGCGGTTTTGACCCCGGTTTTGCTGTGTTGCGTTTGCGTGATTGCCGTGCTGGTGATGGCGGGCGCCGCTATCTTCGGCGCCTTGCAGCAGCTGCGGTGAAACGCTGCGGTCCTTTGGCTCTTGTGGCGGGGGTGGGTCTGCTTTTGGCTCTCACCGTCCCCCTTTGGCCGGAGCTGAGCCACAGCCTGCCCCCCTGCCCCTTCCGCACCCTCACCGGTGTCCCCTGTCCCACCTGCGGCACCACCCGCGCCGTGCTGGCCCTCAGCCACGGCCACGTGGGGGAGGCTTTCCTGCACAACCCCATGGTCACCGTGGGGCTGTTCTTCACGGGGCTTGCCGCGGTCCTTTGGGCTTTCGCCCACGCCGGCGGAAAGACCCTCCCCAAAGCCCTGGCCTCCCTGGAACGGCACTGGCCGTGGTGGCTGCGGATGGGCGTGACCCTGGCTCTGGTGGCCAACTGGGTCTGGGTGGTTGCCAGGGGTTAGCGGCGCGAGCCGGGCTTTTCCAGCGGCAGCCCTTGCTGGCAAAGGGGGCAAGCCTCCGGCGGGTAAGTGGGGATGTTCACCGACAAAAGCGAGGCAAAGGGCAACGGCGCAAACGGGTTGTCGCTTCCCGAGCGGTTCACAATGGCCCCCACCCCCACCACCGTGCCGCCTTGCTCTTCAACCACAGCCATGACCTCCCGGGTGGAGCCGCCGGTGGTCACCACGTCTTCCACCACCAAAACCCGCGCTTGCGCCGGCACGGCAAAGCCCCGACGCAGGGTCATCTTCCCTTCCCACCGCTCGGTAAAGAAAAACCGCACCCCCAGAGCGCGGGCTACCTCATGGCCGATGATGACCCCGCCCAAAGCCGGGGAGACCACCAGGTTCGGCGCCACGTGCTTCAGACGAGCAGCCAACTGCCTGCCTGCGGCTTCCGCCGCCGGCGGGGAGGCCAGGTACAGGGCGCACTGTAGGTAGTTGGGGGAATGAAGGCCTGAGGACAGCACAAAATGGCCGGAAAGGTAGGCACCCACCGCGGCCATATCTTCAAGGCTTACCGCTTGCATTACTCCTCCCGGCGAAGCTTGTAGGCTTCGATTTTCTTGTACAGGTTGGACCGTGGGGTTTTGATGGCGCGGGCAGTGGCGGCTACGTTCCAGTGGTGGCGCTCCAGCATGCGCTTCAAGTACTCCCGTTCCGCACGGGCGTGGAACTCGGCCAGGGTGGGTGCGGCAAACACCGCCGCCAGCTCCGGGTCCTGACCCCTGCCGCTGACGCTGGGCAGATCCACCGCGGTGATGGTTTCGGCAAGGTCCATGATCACCACCCGCTCCACCAGGTTCTTGAGCTCCCGCACGTTCCCCGGCCAGGGGTAGCGGGCCAGCTGCTCCAGCGCTTCGGGGCTCCACTTCTTGCAGTGGCGGTTGTACTCCTGGCAGGCCTGGGCGGTGAAGTACGAAACCAGCTCGGGGATGTCCTCGGGGTGCTCCCGCAGCGGAGGGGTGCGCAGCACCACCACCGAAAGGCGGAAGTAAAGGTCCTCGCGGAAGCGCCCAGCGGCCACTTCTTTTTCCAGGTCCTTGTTGGTTGCAGCAATGACCCGCACGTCCACCCGCCTCACCTCGCCCGCACCCACCGGCTCCACCTCGCCGTCCTGCAGCACCCGCAGCACCTTGGCCTGGGTGCGGGCGGACATATCCCCCACCTCGTCCAAGAAGATCGTGCCACCATCGGCTTGCACGAACTTGCCAATTTGCCGGCGGACGGCACCGGTGAAGGCGCCCTTTTCATGGCCAAAAAGCTCGGACTCGATGAGCTCTTCGGGGATGGCGGCGCAGTTCACGCGGATAAAGGGCTTTTCCGCCCGGGGGGAAAGCTCGTGGATGCGCCGCGCCACCAGCTCCTTGCCGGTGCCGGATTCCCCCACGATGAGCACCGTGGCCCGCGCCGGCGCCACCCGGGCAATGTCCTCCCGGAGCTTTTCCATGGCCGCGGAAGAACCCAAAAGCGGCGGGTAGCGCAGCTCCTCCTTGAGGGTGCGGTTTTCCTCCAGGAGCTTGCCCCGGGCCACGGCGTTTTGCACCGCCAACAAAAGCTCGGCCCGCTGGGGGGGCTTGTCCAAAAACGCATCGGCACCGGCGGCCAAACAGTGGCTGGCGGTGAACTCGTCCCCGTGACCGGTGAGGATGATCACCGGCACCTCCAGCCCCCGGGCCCGCCAGTCCCGCAAGAGACCCAGGCCGTCCATCCCCGGCATCTTGATGTCCAGGATCACCGCGTGGGGGTGAAAACGGTCCAGGCGATCCAAGGCCAAAAAGGCGTCAGCCGCTTCCGCAACCTCGAAGCCTTCGCCCCCAAGGATGGTGGCCACCACCTTGCGGTTGGCCCCATCGTCGTCCACCACCAGCACTCGCCCCTTCTTCTCCACGGCGGAAGTCTAGACCCTGCTTAGCAGGTACGGAACCGTCACCACCACCTTGCCAAAGGAAGCCCGTCCCTGCAGGAAAGCGTGGGCTGCCGGCAGCTCTGAAAACGGGAAAACCCTTCCGATCACCGGCTTGAGCTCACCACTTGCAACTTTTTCGCAAAGCACCTGGTAGCGTTCGGCCAGGTGCGAAGCCAGGTGCGGCACCAAAGAGAGGTTAAAGCCCGAAAGCGTGCGGCAGGACTGCAGCAAGGCCCTAGGGAAAACCACACCCATGCGCAAGAGCTCTACCGCTGCCTTGAGGTAGCGGATGCGCCGGCGGCCCACCGCCGAGGCAAAACCGAAGAGCACGTAGCGCCCATCGGGCCGCAAGGCCCGCCACCCGATCCGGAAGAGCCTTCCCCCCACCGAATCCAGCACCACATCCACGCCGTCGGCCAACGCTTCTGGATAGGCCTCGTAGTCCACCACCTCCTGGGCCCCCAGTTGCCGCACCAGCTCCCGCTTGGCTTCGGTGGAAGCCACCGCCAGCACCTGCGCTCCCGCCCGCATCGCCATTTGCACGGCGATTGTCCCCACCCCACCGGCCGCCGCCAGGATGGCCACCCTTTCACCGGGGCGCAGGCGCCCCACGGTAAAAAGCGCGTGGTCAGCGGTGAGCCCCGTGACCACCAGGCTGGCTCCTTCCACAAAAGAAAGCCCCGGCGGTAACGGGCGCAGGTGGCTGGCCTTCACCACCACGTACTCCCCATGCCCGCCGAAGATGGGAACGGCCGCCACCGGCGTTCCCACCGGCGGTTCAGACACACCCTCCCCCAACGCCGCCACCTCCCCCGCCACTTCCATGCCGGGCACGAAAGGGGGCCTGGGGGTATTGGGGTAAACGCCTGCTCGCGCCATGCAGTCGGCAAAGTTCAAGCCGATGGCGCGAACCCTCACCAGAGCCTGACCGGGCCCAGGTTTGGGATCGGGGAGCTCCGTCAGCCGCAAAACTTCAGGAGGACCGTAGCGGTGCGCAACCCAGGCCCGCATGAGGGGGCTTTAGGCTTCTTCCGCTGCCGTTGCCGGCCGCGCCAGGTTGGGGAGCATGCTGCGCAGCTTGCCCTCCAGCTCAGCCATGAGCTCGGGGTGCTCCTTGAGGTAAGCCCGGGCGTTTTCCCGCCCCTGGCCGAGCCGCACGTCACCGTAGGAAATCCAGGTGCCGGATTTGGTGAGCAAGCGGTGCTCGATCCCCAAATCCAGGATTTCGCCGGCGCGGGAGATGCCCTCACCGTAAAGGATGTCAAACTCCGCCACCCGGAAGGGCGCCGCCACTTTGTTTTTCACCACCTTCACCTTGGTGCGGTTGCCCACCACCTCTTCTCCGGACTTGATCGGCGCAATCCGGCGAATGTCCAGGCGCACCGAGGCGTAAAACTTCAGCGCCCGGCCGCCGGTGGTGGTTTCGGGGTTGCCAAACATCACGCCGATCTTTTCCCGAATCTGGTTGATGAAGATCACGCAGGTTTTGGACTTGGAAACCACACCGGTGAGCTTGCGCAGGGCCTGCGACATGAGGCGGGCTTGCAACCCCATGGAAGCGTCGCCCATTTCCCCTTCCAGCTCAGCCCTGGGCACCAGCGCCGCCACCGAGTCAATGACCACCACGTCCACCGAGCCCGAGCGGATAAGGGTTTCGGCAATTTCCAGGGCTTGTTCGCCGTTGTCCGGCTGGGAAACCAGCAGGTTGTCCACGTCCACCCCGAGCTTGGCCGAGTACTCGGGATCCAGGGCGTGTTCCGCGTCAATAAAGGCCGCAAGGCCCCCAAGTTTTTGGGCTTCAGCGATGACGTGCAAGGCCAAGGTGGTTTTCCCCGAGGATTCGGGGCCGTAAATCTCCACCACACGCCCCCGGGGCATCCCCCCAACGCCCAGGGCCGCATCCAGCCCCAGGGAGCCGGTGGGGATCACCTGCACGGCCAGCGCTTCCCGCTGACCCAGGCGCATGATGGCGCCTTTGCCAAACTGGCGCTCGATTTGCGACACAGCCACTTCCAAAGCCTTGAGCTTTTCCTGACTCACATCACCCATTGTCCACACTCCTTCCCGCGGCGTGGCACGGGACTGGATAGCCTCCGCCAAGGTACCACCCGTCTACCCACAGGTCAAGACTTTTGCGCCGGAAGACCCTCAGGCGTAAAGCGGTACCCCACACCCCGCACCGAGTGAATATACCGCGGGCGGCGGGGATCGGGTTCAAAGTAGCGGCGCAAGCGCACGATGAAGTTGTCAATGGTGCGGGAAGAGGAGCCGTACTTGTAGCCCCAAACCCGCTCCAGGATGAGCTCCCGGGAAACCACCTGCCCCTGCAGCTCCACCAAAAGCTTCATCAGCATGCATTCCTTCTCGGTTAGCTCCACCTCGCCGTGGGGGCCTTTGGCCTTAAAGGTGCGGAAGTTGATCTCGCTGTCCCCAAAGCGGAAAACCCCGCGCTCGGCAACCGGGGTTTTGAACCACTCCTGCCGCCGGAGGATGCCCTTTATGCGCAGCACCAGCTCTTCCAGCAGGAACGGCTTGGTCATGTAGTCGTCGCCACCCTGGCGGAGCCCCTGAAGGCGATCGGCGTCCGAGGATTTGGCGGTCAAGAACAGGATGGGCACGCGGTTGCCCATGTCCCGCAGGCGCTGGCAAACCTCGAAACCCGAAATCCCGGGAAGCATCACGTCCAGAACCACCAAATCGAAGTCTTCGTTGGCCAAGCGCTCCAGGGCCTGCTCGCCGTCGTGGACGACGGTGGCCTCGTAGCCTTCAAAACGCAAGTTGTGGGCCAACGCCTCAGCAAGGTGTTTTTCGTCTTCCACCACCAAGATCTTAGCTGCCATGGCTCACCTCATCGTTATCGTACTCCAACTCCCCCTCTCCGTCCACTTGCTGGGCACCGGGGAGGATCAACCTAAAGCTTGCCCCCTGGCCGGGACCGGCACTGGAGGCCACCAGCTTGCCCCCGTGCGCCTTGGCAATCTCCCTGGCCACAAAAAGGCCGATGCCGGTGCCGGGGGTGCGGCGGGCCACCTCATCGCCGCCCCGGTAAAACACCCCAAAGATCTTAGGCAATTCCTCGGGGGCAATGCCAATGCCGTTGTCACGCACCTCCACAACGGCTTGCCCATGCTCCACCCAAAGCTTCACCCACACCCTGGGATCCGTAGTGGAAGCGTATTTGAAGGCGTTTTCCAGCAAGTTTGAGAGGATGATGGCCACGCCTTCCCCGTCGTGGGGCACCATGACCCCCGGGGTGATGTCAGCTTCCACCTTCACCCCTCGGGCCTCCGCTCGTACCTGGGCGCTCAAGAGCTCTTCCTCCACCAGCTGCGAAAGGTCAGCCAGTTGAATGTTAAGCCGGTGCACACCGGAGGCAAAGCGGGTCAGCTCCAGCACCTTTTCCACCAGGTTCTGCAGGCGCTCAGCATCGGATAAGGCGTTGCGCAAAAACTGCTCCTGGGAGGGGCCCTGGGCCCGCCCCGAAAGCACCGTTTCCAAGCTCAAACGGATACCGGCAATGGGCGTTTTCAGCTCATGGGTCACCGCGGAAATAAAGTTCTGCCGCTGCTGTTCCAAAACCGCTTCCTGGCGCAGCATGCGCCAGAGCAGCGCCACCACCGCCGCCATCCCCACCCAGAAGAAGACGCCCTCGCTCACCACCATGAGCACCCGCCGCTGGTAGCGGATGGTGGCGACCTCCCACTGCTCCCGGTCCGGCGCCAGCGCGTAACCCGCCACCGGCAAACCCAAGGGCACGGTTTCGATCCCTCGGGGGCGGGGGGCGTCGGGGGGCACCAGCCACGCCCCCGGCTCTTCCTCCTCCACCCAGCGGCTTACCACCTCCAGCGGCAAGCCCAGCTCGGCTACCAAGCCACCACGCACGGGTACCAGCAGGGCAATGCCCCCTTCTCGCGCCTCCCACTGCCGTTCCTTGAGGTTGCGGGGGATCAGCACCAGGGAGGAAAAGGGCGGTTTTGGCGAGGGCACCACGCCTCCGGCTGGCAGCGAGGCCTCCAGCCTTGCCAAGCGCTCCTGCACCCGCGCCGCCACCCGCCGCAAGCCGTCCACCATGAGCTGGCGTTCCAAGCGCAACCGCACCCCGTTTTCCCGCAGGGAATAGACGACCCACCAGGTGAACTGAGCGTTCAGCACCACCGCCAGCACCACCAGCACCAGCACGTGGCGCATGGCAAATCGGCTCTCGGCACGCATGGGGCGAGTATAGCGAAAGGCAAGTTGACAGCTCTTGCAACGGCTTTCACAATCGAGACGTGAACGAGGCCCGCTTCTTGCTGATCGCTTCCGGAACCGTGGTGCCCATGACGCAAGAGGGCCTGTTCTTTTCTGCTGACCTTTTGATCAAGGGCAACAGGATCATCCAAGTAGCTCCTCACATCCGCCCACCTGAGGGTTGCCAGGTTTTGGACGCCCGAGGCTGCCTGGTGCTGCCGGGTTTTGTGCAAACCCACGTCCATGTGGTGCAAAGCCTGGCCCGCAACCGCGCCGATAGTCTTTCGCTTTTGGATTGGCTTTCCCGGCGGATTTGGCCCTACGAAGCGGCGCTCACCGAAAGCGAGGTGGCGGTGGCGGCCCGCCTGGGGGTTGCTGAGCTGTTGCTTTCCGGCACCACCGCCGCGCTGGACATGGGCACCGTGCACCACCATCACCAGGTCTTTGCCGCGGCCGCCGAGCTAGGCATCCGCTTTGTTTCCGGCAAGTGCCACATGGACCGCGGGGAACAGGTCCCCGAGCCGCTCTTGGAGGACCCCGAAACCTCACTGGCCGAAGCCGAACAGCTGGCCGCCCGCTGGCACGGCGCGGCTTCCGACCGCCTGCGCTACGCAGTGGCCCCGCGCTTTGTGCTTTCCTGCTCGCCCGAGCTGCTGGTGGGTTGCGTGGAGCTGGCCAGAAGCCAGCACCTCATGCTTCACACCCACGCCAGCGAAAACCAAAAGGAAACTGAGCTGGTGCGTTCCCTGACCGGCAAAGGCAACGTGGCTTACCTGGCCGATTTAGGCCTTGCCGGACCGGATACCGTGCTGGCCCACTGCGTGCACCTGGAGGACGGCGAATACGAGCTCATGGCCCGCCGGCAAACCGGCGTGGCCCACTGCCCCGGGGCCAACCTCAAGCTGGGCTCGGGCATTGCCGATTTGCCCCGGCTGCTGGCCAGCGGCGTGCGGGTGGGGCTGGGAGCCGACGGTCCCCCCTGTAACAATCGGCTGTCGATCTTTCACGAGATGGCGCTGGCGGGAACCCTCCACAACCTGCGTCACGGGCCAGGGGCTATTTCCCCCTGGCGGGTCCTGGAGCTGGCCACCTGGCGGGGGGCGCAAGTTCTGGGCTGGGGGCAGGAGCTGGGCCGTCTCCAGGAGGGCTTTCTCGCCGATGTGGTGGTGCTTTCCCCCAGCTTGAGCTGGGAGCCCTGGGGCGATCCCGCCAGCATGGTAGTCTTTGGGGGCGGGGTAGCGAACGTGCGACACGTGGTAGTCAATGGCCAAGTGGTGGTGGAGGAGGGAAGGCTCCTCACCGCCGATGCCGCCGCCATCCAACAGGAAGCCCGCCAGGCGGCCCAAGCGCTGGCCGGGAGGCTGGCCTGGCCATGATCCTCCGCCCCCGCTACCGCATTGAGGAGCTGGACCAGTACCTGGCCAAGCGGGACTACGGCGCTGCCCTATCGGCCATTGCCGAAGAGCTCAAAAAACACCCGGAAAACTTCAACTTGCTCTTGCGGCAAGCAGAAATTTTGGGAATGGCCGGCGATCGTGGGCACGCCATTGAGGTTTACCGCAACCTTGCCCGGCACTTTGCCAAGCAGGGTCGCTACTCCATGGCCATTGCGGTGACCAACAAGATCCTCCGCTTGGACCCCTCCCAAACCGAAGCCGCCGAAGAGCTGCAGGCGCTTTTAGCCGCGCAAAAGGAAGAGGAAGAAAAAGCAAAAAGCCGGCTGCTGCAAGCTGCCAGGACACCCACCCCACCGCCCAGGGTCACGGTGTCCCAGGCCCCGGCCCCTGAGCCTCCCCCGCCACCCCCGGCGACTCCCCAGCCCGCTCCGGAAAGCGAAGCGTTGCGCTTCTTCTCGGCGTTCCCCAGCCCGGCCCTCACCGAGCTTCTGGGTTCCACGTCGGTTCGCTCCTACGGACCCGGCCACGCCATCGTCCGGGAGGGGGAGTACGGCGATTCGCTGTTCTTAATCGTGGAAGGCAACGTGGTGGTGGAGGGTACCGACCCCCACGGCAAAAAGGTCACGCTGGCCACCCTGGGCCCCGGGGATTTCTTTGGGGAAGTGGCGGTGCTCACTGGAAAGCCGCGCACCGCCACGGTGGTAGCCCAAAGCCCGGTCACGGTGATTGAAATTTCAAAGGAAATCCTGGCGGAAATTTGCCAGCGGCACCCGGAGGTGTCGGCGGTTCTCGACAAGTTTTACCAGGAGCGGGCCAACGCCACGGTAAGCGTGATGCTGGCCCGTCTGCGGGAAGCCCCATGATTCGCCCCCTCTGTCCCTTTGTCGCTCGCTTCTTCCGGCTAGCTCAGGGAGAGCCGGCTGCCCCTGCCTTTTTGGATGCGGATGGACACCTCCTGGCCCCCCGGGCGCTGGTGGCCCAGCAGAGCGAGCTTTTAGCCGAACTTTACGGGCGCCTGAAGCTCCCCCACCGCCCCGTGGTGCTTTCCCTGGCCAACGGACCGGCCCTGGTGGCTCATTTTTTGGCCTTGCGCAGCCTTGGACACCCCGTGGCTCTGGCCGATACCACCGCCCCGTACCCGGAGCTGGCGAGGGTCGCCACAGCTTTGGGGGCAGGGGCGCTGGTGGCCAACATGGAGCGGCTGGAAAAGGGCCAGGAGCTCATGCCCCCGGGGGTGGGGGTGGAGCGGCAGGACACCAAGCCCGTCCCATTTCCCAAAGGCACAGCGGTTTTCAAGCTGAGCTCTGGCTCCACCGGCGAACCGCAAGCCTTTGCCGCGGCGGCGGCGCAACTCTACGCCGATGCCGTGCATATCTTCAGCACCATGGGTTTGCAGCGCAGCGATCGCACCTTAGCCGCCATCCCCCTCACCCACTCCTACGGGCTCGGCTCGTGCCTGGTGCCGCTTTTGGTGTGGGGAACCCCGCTGGTGCTGCCCTCCTGCAACCTCCCGGCCGCCCTGGCCCACACCCTGGCCGTGGCCAAAGTCCAGCATTTCCCGGCGGTGCCCGCCATGGTTCGGGCTTTGGCCTCGCTGCCGGACCTGCCCCCCTGGCCTGCCCTGCGGGTTTGTCTCACCGCCGGCGCCCCCCTCACCCCCCGCGACGCCGCTGCCTTTTTTGCCGCCACCGGCCACAAGCCCCACGTTTTTTACGGCTCTTCCGAATGTGGGGGCATCACTTACGATCGCACCGACGCCTGCCCGCACCAAGAAGGAGCGGTGGGAACGCCCCTGGACGGGGTGAGGGTGGACGTGGTGGACGAGGAAGGCAATCCCCTGCCGGCGGGCACCGAAGGTCGGGTGCGGGTGCGCTCCCGGGCGGTGGTGCTGGGCGCGGTACCCCCCCTGGCGGATGCGAAGGTACTCACCCCTGGGTGCTTCCTCACCGGCGATGCGGGCTTTTTCGATGACCAGGGCGTCCTCCACCTCACCGGCCGGCTTTCGGAAGTGGTGAACGTGGCGGGTAAAAAGGTGCACCCCGAGGAGGTGCGCCGGGTTTTGGAAGCGCTGCCTGGGGTATTGAGTGCCGCGGTGGTGGGGGTGCCGGATCCTCACCGGGGTCAGGTGCTGGGGGCGGTGCTGGCGGTGGCGCCGCAGGCGGGGCTCACCGTGCATAAGGTCATTAGCTACTGCCGCTCTCGTTTGGCGCCTTACAAGGTGCCGCGCAAGGTGGCGCTGGTGCCCGAGCTTCCCCTCACCGCCCGGGGCAAGGTCGCCAAAAGGGACCTTTTGGCGCTTTTGAACGGCAAAAAGACCCCCGCTGAAAGGTAACCCGCAGGTCCATGGGGTGGTTAGCCAGGAGTTTTCGGGTCAAAAGCGAAAGCCAGCGCAAGGATGGTAGTCTTTTATTATGACGGCCGAAGCCGGAAGCCGGCGCTTCTTGCTCCTTTCTGCTGGTGATCGCCTGGCCGCCGTAGACGCCCGGCAAGTGCGCCGCATCCTCCGCGCCTTGCCCACGGTTCCGCTGCCTGGAGCGCAGCCGGAGCTTTTGGGGTTGGCCGAGTTTGGAGGGGAACCGCTGCCGGTTTTGGATCTGGCCCAGCTCATTGGCGCCAAACCTGGTCAGCCCGCAAGCTTCCCGGTAACAGTTGTGGTCTGGGTGGGTCCCCCATCCCAGCGGGAGCTGGTGGGCCTGGCCGCCGATGCCGCGGTGGATTTGGTGTTTCTCAGCCCAGAGCAGGTGGTGCCCACCGGCGAGGGCCTGGTGGTGGGAGAGGCAGCCCTGCCCCAAGGGACAGCCGAAGTTCTGGACCTCTCGCGCTTAGGAGCCTTATGAGCAGGGAAGCGTACCTCCTTTTTCGTCGCTTTGGCTGCCTCTGGGCCTTGCCCGCCCAGCACGTGACGGCCATTGCTCCCGGCTCCACGCCGGAAATTCACCTTGGCCACGCCGCCGTCGCCGCCGACGAGGTGGTGGGGGTTTGCCACGAGCTTCACCAGGTGCCTGCCGGCCGCACCTTGGGGGCCTTTTGGCCCTATCGCTGCCAGGGCCTGGGACTTTTTGAAAACCAGCCTACCGTGGTCCTGTCGCCCGACCACGTACCGCCTTTGCTGTGCAAGGGGGAGCCATGAAAGAGCAGGAAAAGACCGTGATGCTGGTCCCGATCTTCGGGGTGGTGCTTTTAGGCCTTTTGGGCCTGCTGGGTTTTTCGGGGGTTCTGGCGGCCACTTATTACGGCTTGCCGCGGTGGGTTTTCGACACGTACCTCGTGGTGGCTTTGGGCATCCTGGGCCTGTACATCGGGTTGGTGCTGCAGCCCGCCCGCAAGTTCACGCGCCGGTTTGCCCGCCTGGCCGCGCAGGCGGAAAAGACCGAAAAGGCCTTTGAACACGTGCTCAAGCACCTCCAAGCGGGGGACTTGGTGGCCGCCCAGCAGGCCGCCCGCGAGCTACCAGAACAGGTGGAGGACCAGTTTTTGTCGGCCAACCGGGCGGTAAGCGCCCTGGTGCAGCAAATCCTCACCAGCTCGGTGGATATTGCGGTGGCCGGCCAAGAGGTGCAAAACACCGCTTCAGAGCTAGCTTCGGGCTCTTCCGAACAGGCCGCAGCGGTGGTGGAAATCACCGCCACCATGGAGGAGTTGGCCCGCACCGCCGCGCAAATTGCCACCAACGCCGCCAACCAAGCAGACCTGGCCGCGCAAGCGGAGGAAGCGGGGACCATGGGTGCCGCTGCTGTGGAGGATGCGGTGCGGGGGGTAGAAGAAGTGCAGAAGCGCATTGCCGCCATTGCCACCCGCGCCGATTCCCTGGGTACCCGTTCCCGGGAGATCTACCGGGTTTTGGACCTCATCACCGAAATTGCCCAGGAAACCCATATTTTGGCCCTCAACGCGGCCATCGAGGCCACCGCCGCCGGTGAGCACGGCAGGCGTTTTTCAGTGGTGGCCGATGAGGTGCGGCGTCTGGCGGAGCGCTCCCGGGAATCGGTGGAATCAGTGCGTACGCTCCTCGAGGAGTTTTCCGCCTCCATCCGCGCCACGGTGGTGGCCACCGAGGAATCCTCCAAGGAAGTGAGCAAGGTTTTGGAGCGGGCCAGGGCGGCCACGGCCAGCATCGAGCAGCTGCGGGGGGCGGTGAGCGAAACCGCCCATGCCGCCCGCGAGATTTCCCTGGCCACCCAGCAGCAGCGAAGCGCTTCCGACCAGGTGGTCCTCACGCTGAAGGAGGTGAGCCAGGTGATCCAAAAGATGGCGGAAGGGTTGAAGGCTTTCTCCGCCACCGCCGAACGGCTCAACCAGCTCGCCCTGTCCATTCAGCTTTTGACCCAGTCCTTCCACCTGGACTCCCCCCGCTCGGTCAAACACATCGCCCAGACCCTGGCCGACGCCCTGGGGGCAGAAGCTGGCCACTGGGAAGCTCTCGACAGCACCTTTGTCCAAGCCCTCAAACAGCACCGCTTTCTGGAAAACGCCTTCCTCACCGACCCCGAAGGCAACCTGGTGGCGTTTACGCCCAACCCCGAGCTGCGGCTTCCCGATACTGCCATCCCGGTGGCGGTGGGTCAAAACCTCTCCGAGCGCCCCTGGTTCCAGGCGGTCATGCGGGACAGACGGACGACCCTCACGCCCGTCTACACCTCCCTGCTTACCGGTCAAAAGTGCTTTACCGTGGCAGCGCCGGTCTATGACCCGCAAGGTCGTCTGGCGGGGGTCTTGGGGTTGGATGTGAACGCCACATCTTGGACGAAGATCGTCGCGTGAACAGCGAGCTTTCCGATCTCCTGCCGGTTTTTTTGGCCGAAGCTTCCGGTCGCCTGGAGCGCCTGCACACGCTCTTGCCGCGCCTGGAAGAGGACCCCGAAAGCCGGCGGGAAGCCCAGCGGGAGCTCCACACCCTCAAAGGCGCGGGGAGAATGCTCAAGCTTCCTTCCCTTGCCCAGCTCTGCCACGAGCTCGAGGAGCTGGTGCAAAAGACGCCCCCGGGGTGGCTCGCTTCTCTGCAAAGGGGCCTGGACCAACTGGCCTCGGCCCTCAACCAGCTGGGAAAAGAAGGGCAAGAAGCACCCACTTCAGGACAAGAGGCAGCGGCGCCCGCTTCCGCGCCCGACCACGTGCGCCTGTCCAGTCGCGATTTGAATACGCTGGCCGACCGCGCCACGCGCATCCGCATCCTTGCCCGGGGGGCTCGGGTCTTCCACCAACGCCTGCGCGAGCTGGCAAGGCTGGCGCAGGAAGGGCTCCACGAGGAAGACCCCAAGCAGCTTTTGGCGGTGGTGGTGACTACCCTGCGGCGGCTGGCTCTGGAGCTAGAGCTGGGCCAAACCCGCCTGCAGCGGCTGGCGGAGGCTCACCTCGACCACGCGGTGAGCTTGCAAATGCAGCCTCTAGGCCCCTTCCTCCAGAACCTGGCCCGCCACGCCCGGGAGCTGGCCCGGGAGCTGGGCAAAGACGTGCAGGTGCTGCTGCGCGGTGAGGACGTGAGGTTGGATCGGCGCATTACCAAGGAGCTGGAGGAAGCCCTCATTCACCTGGTTCGCAACGCCGTGGACCACGGCTTGGAGCCAGCCGCTGAACGAGCCGCAGCGGGCAAGCCTACCTCCGGCACCCTGACCCTGGAAGCCACCACCTCGGGGCCGAGAGTTCGGCTGGTGGTAACCGACGACGGCCGCGGCATTGATGCCGCAAAGGTGGTGGAAAAAGCCATCGCCCGGGGCCTCACCACCAAGGAGGAAGCGCAGGGGCTGAGCCCCGAAGCGGCGTTCCGCTTTCTTTTCCTCTCCGGCTTTTCCACACGCGAGGAGGCCGGCGCGGTTTCCGGCCGCGGCATCGGCATGGACGCGGTAGCTGCCGCCTGCGCCCGGGTAGGGGGCGAAGTGGAAATCACCTCCACCCCGGGACGTGGCACCCGCGTCACCCTGACCCTGCCGGTAGCTCAGCGGGGGGAAGAGGTCCTCATCGTCAAGGTGGGCGAGCTCAAGCTGTTGTACCCCAAGTCCGCGGTGAAGCGCTTCCACCTGCTTCCCGCGCAAAACGTGGTGGAAAGGAGCTCCCACACCTTCGCGCGTTTGGGTGACAGGTTGCGCCCCTTTATCTCCACCCACCGGCTCTTCGCCCAACCGATCCCAGCGGTTCAAGTGCTGCTTGAAGGCGAAGCCGCGGGGGTGGAAGTGGCGGTGGCGGTGGATGCGGTGTTAGGGGAGGAGGAGGTGGTGGTGCGCGACCAGACCCACTCCCAAGCCTTCCCCTCCCGTTTCTTTTCGGGGGCAGCGGTCACCGCCAGCGGCGAGCCCATGCCTTTAATCTCGCCCCTGGCCCTGCAACAGGCTCGCGTGGCGCCTACCGCCAAGGCGGCACCCTCAAAGCCGGTGAGGAAAAGCCTCAAGGTGCTGCTGGTGGATGACTCCTTCGTCACCCGGGAAATGGAGCGCAGGTTGCTGGCCGATGCCGGTTTTTCGGTGCTGGTGGCCGGGGATGCCCAGGAGGCCCTCACCATCCTGGCGGAAAACCCTGTGGACTGCTTGATCACCGACATTGAAATGCCGGGAATGGATGGGCTCGACCTTACCCGCCACGTGCGCTCGCTGCCGCAGCTGGCCCACTTGCCGGTGATCGTGGTGTCCACCCGTGACCGCCCCGAAGATCGCCTGGCGGGGCTCGCGGCCGGCGCCGATGCTTACCTTGCCAAGCAAGGCCTGGATGCCACCGAACTGGTGGCGCTGGTACGCCGTCTGGGAGGGCGGGGCTGATGGTCCGGGTACTCATCGTGGACGACTCCCCCACGGTGCGGGCCGTGCTCCGTCGGCTGCTTGCCTCCCATGCCGATTTGCAGGTGGCCGGTGAAGCCACCAACGGCCAGGAGGCCGTGGATTTGGTGCTCAAGCTGCGGCCGGATGTGGTGCTCACCGACGTGGAAATGCCGGTGATGAACGGCCTGGACGCCATTGGGCGCATCATGGAGATGCGGCCCACGCCGATCTTGGTGATCACCTCCCGCGCTACCCGTGACCGCTTGGCCGTGGCCTTCGAGGCCGTCCGCCGGGGGGCCTTGGAGGTTTTGCCCAAGCCGGAGGCTCCGGAGGGTTGGAAAGAGCTGGCCCAGCGGTTGCCGGAGCTCGTTCGCACCGCCGCAGGTCTTCCCGCCCATCGCCCGGTGCTCAAAAGCCCCCGCCGCCTTCCCCGGATAGCACCGCGGGTGGTGGAGTGGATCCTCCTGGGGGCCTCCACCGGCGGCCCCGGGGCGCTCCGGGCCTTTCTGGCGGCGCTGCCTCCGGCCGTCCAGGTCCCCATCCTGGTGGTGCAGCACATTGCCCCCGGATTCGAAGAGGGCCTTGCCCATTGGCTGGCACGGGAAACCGGCCGCGACGTGCGGGTGGCGGAGTCCAGGGAACAACTCAAGCCGGGGGCGGTGAGGCTCGCCCCCGCCAACGCCCACCTGCGGCTGGCGGCAGACGGCACCCTCGAGGTGGACACCGAGACCCCCCCGCGGCAGGGGCACCGCCCTTCGGTGGATGTGCTTTTTGAGTCGACCCTGGCCCTGCGGCCGGCCCACGTGGTGGCCGTGCTCTTTTCGGGGATGGGCAGCGACGGCGCTTCGGGGCTTTTGCAACTGAAACGGGCAGGGGCCGTAACAGCAGTGCAAGACGAGGCAAGCTCGGCGGTGTTCGGAATGCCCAAACAGGCTCTCGAGCTGGGGGCAACCGAGGTGGCCCTCCCTCCCGAAGAACTCGCCCACTTTGTAGCCGTGACTTGCGGGGAGGAAGGATGAACCGGACCAGGGTATTGGTCATTGATGACTCCCACCTGGCCCGGGCGCTGGTGGTGCGCGCCCTCACCCAGGCTGGGTTTGAGGTTCTGGAAGCCGCCGACGGCGTGGAAGGCGCGGTTGCGGCATTCCGCACCTTGCCTCATGTGGTGCTCACCGACCTGGAAATGCCCACCATGGACGGCAACCAGCTCCTCCGCCTGCTCAAGAGCGACCCGGCCACCGCCTCCATTCCCGTGATCATCCTCACCAGCCACGGGGAGGCACCCTCGCGGTTTTGGGGGTTGGCCACCGGCGCCGATGCCTACATCACCAAGGACGCCTCCCCCCAGGAGCTGGTGGAAGCCGTGGAAAAGCTAGCCTCCCGCTCCAGCCCCACGCCCAAGGTCACGGGTCCCTTGCCCCAAGGGCCTCTGGACGTGCTGGCGCGGGTTGCCCGCACACTGGACCAGGCGCTCATGAAGGCCACGCTCACCAGCTCGCTTTTGGCCCAGGGCATGGGCAGCCCGGATTTGGTCACCGCTTGCCGTCGCGTGGTGGGGCTCTTGCGGGAAGTGGTTGACGGGGAGGTTTTTGCCCTGGGGGTGGCGGAAGCGCACACCGTCAGCATGTACGTGAACGCCACCTCGGAAATACCGCTGGCGGCTTTCGATGCGGTGAACAAAGCGGTTTTAGATCGTCTGCCGGTAACCCCGGGGGCCGAGGTGGAACTCACTTACGACGGCGAACACAACCACGACCCTTTCCACCAGAGCCTGGAAGTCCTTCAGTTTTTCCAGCTGCCGTTACGGGATGCCGAGGGGGTCCTGGCCATCCTGCCCAAAGACAGTGCCTCCTTTACCGCCCTTTCGCTGCCGCTGATTTCCGAGCTGGTGAACCACCTGGCCCTGGTCCTGGACAACGCCCGCTTGGCCCAGAGGCTGCGGGAGCTTTCGTCGTTGGACAGCCTCACCCGCCTTTTGAACCACCGCTCCATCTTCGAGCGGCTGGGGGAGGAGCTGGTTCGTGCCAACCGCCGCGGGCTGCCGGTTTCCGTGGTCCTATGCGACTTTGACCACTTCAAGAACATCAACGACACCTACGGGCACCTGGCCGGTGATGCGGTACTGCGGGCTGCGGCTCAGCTCTTCCGGCAATTATTGCGCACCTCAGATGCCCTGGGTCGTTACGGGGGCGAGGAGTTCATGATGGTGCTCCCGGAAACGGGTCTTGAAGCAGGCGCCCACACCGCTGAGCGGTTGCGTCAAGCGCTGGCAAAACAGAGTGTTGCCCTGGCTTCCGGTGACAAGGTCCATATCACCGCCTCTTTTGGGGTGGCCTGTAGCGCCGAAGTGGTGGGACCTCCAACCCCCGATGCCTTGGTGGCCTTGGCCGACATGCGCCTTTACCAGGCCAAGGCCGCCGGCCGCAACTGTGTCAAGCCCTAATGCCGGCGCCAGCGCTCCCTGAGCCTTCCGTCAGACAGCTGGCTCAGCTGGTAGAACAGGTCAGCGGCAACGTGGTGCCGGAGAGCTTTTTCCCTTTCCTCGCCGAGGTGGCCCAGGAGCGGCGTGTGGCCCGCGGTTTTGCCAACCTCTCGGACTACGTCAAGGCCCTGGCCTCGGGCCGCCTCTCCGAGGAGTGGCGACAGCTTCTGGCCGCCATTACCATCAAGGAATCATCGTTCTTTCGCACGCCCCAGCATTTCGAGGCTTTGAAGGATCAAATCATTCCGCTTTTGGTGAAAACAAGACACGCGTCGCGCACCTTGCGCCTGTGGAGCGCGGGGTGTGCCCGGGGGGAAGAGCCGGCCACCCTGGCCATGGTGCTGGCGGAGCACCCGCTGCTTTCCGGCTGGAGCTGGAGCATCCTGGCTACCGACGTGGACGAAGAAGCCCTGGAAGCGGCCCGTCGGGGTTTTTACAGTGAAAGAGCTGTGGCTGCCGTGCCTGCCGAGCTCAAAGAGCGCTACTTCACGCCCCAGGCCGGCGGTTGGCTGCTCTCCCCACGTCTTTTGCAACGCATTACTTACCGCTATTTGAATTTGATAGCGGAACCGTTTCCGTCCTTCCCGCAACCCTTCGACATCATCATGCTCCGCAACGTGCTCATTTACTTTCGGCTGGCCTCGCAAAAGCGGGTGCTGGCCAACATCGCCACAGCCCTGGCCCCCGATGGCTTTTTGTTCCTGGGGCCGGCAGAAACCGTGTGGCAGGTGAGCGACCGCTTCGAGCCCGTGGATTTGGGCACCTGCTTCGTGTACCGCCCCCAGGTTGCCGGACGCTCTACGCCCACGCGCCCCAGGCCCACACCGCCAAGGAAACCGCAAAAGCCCGCGGTTCCGGAAAGAAAAACGCCGCCGCCTCAGCCCAAACAAGAAGCGCCACCGGCAGCGCCCAAGCCCGAAACCGAACCACTGGCGGAAGCGGTGGCGTTTCTCACCCAGGGCCGCCTCGGGGAAGCCCAGGAAGCGTTACGCCAGCTTCTGGCCGCCAACCCCGCGGACGCCCAGGCCCACGCCCTGGAAGGCTACATCCACGAGGTGGCAGGCCGCCCTGCGGAAGCCATTGCCGCGTTTCGTGCTTGTCTTTACCTGGAGCCCGACCTCTTCCAGGCCCGGCTGCTCTTAGCCCACGCCCTCCGGCGCGCTGGAGAAACCACCCGCGCCCAGGCGGAGTACCGGCACTTGTTGAGCACGCTGGCCGGCGGGGGTGGAAGAGAGCTGGACCGCTTAGCCGCGCTTCCACTTCCCACCCGCGAACAAGCGGCCCGGCAAGCCCAAGCGGCCCTGGAGGGGCTGCAAAGCCCTTAAAGAAAACAAGCTTTTTTCTCATCCGTTCGCTACAATTCCAGCTGTGACACTGACGGCGGTAGGCCGCTACCAAATCGTGCGGGAGCTAGGGCGCGGCGGGATGGGTACCGTGTACCTGGCTTACGACCCCGAGCTTTCCCGCCACGTGGCCATCAAGGGTTTGGGCACCGGCCAAGCCACCCCCGAAAGGAGAGAGCGGCTGCGCCGGGAGGCCAGGGCCGCAGCAGCTCTCACCCACCCGAACATCGCGCAAATTTACGACGTCATTACCTTCCAAGACCAGGACTTCGTGGTCATGGAGTGGGTAGAGGGGCAGACCCTTGCCGATCTCGTGGCCTCCGGACCCCTCTCCCCCGGAGAGGTGGCCCGCATCGGTGCGCAAATTGCCCGCGCCTTGGCTTTTGCCCACCGTCGGGGGATCATCCACCGCGACATCAAGTGCGAAAACGTCATGATCACCCCCGAAGGCGTGGCCAAGGTTTTGGACTTTGGCCTGGCGCAAATTCAGGGGCTGCCCCGCGACCAAAGGCTCACTCAAGAGGGCCTGGTGGTTGGCACCTCCCGGGCCATGTCTCCGGAGCAGGCCATGGGCAAGCCCCTGGACCACCGCTCGGACATCTTCTCCCTGGGCTCGCTGCTGTATGAGGCCGCCACCGGCGAGCCCGCGTTTGCGGGGGAAACCGTTTTGGAAACCATGCACAGGGTGGCCCGGGCGGAATACGTCCCTCTGCGGGAGAAGGCGCCTCACCTGCCCCGGGCGCTGGCGGAGGTCATCGAGCGTTGTCTGGAGCGCGACCCTGACCGAAGGTTCCAGGACGCTTCGGAAATTGCCGGCGTGCTGGGCGGGGTCTCCCAAACCCTGGGCACCGCCTACCTGGAGCCCGTCCCCAGGGCTACGCTCTTGGTGCGCAAGCTCTCCCGTCATTTGCCTTACGCCATCGGGGCGGTGCTGGTCACCTCCGGGCTTTTGGCCCTAGCCCTGCTCCGCGGCTGGGTGGGCGCCCCCAGGCCCGTCACCGTGGCGGTGATGCCGGTCAGCGGCCAGCTTCCGGCGGAAATGCCCCTGGCTTCTACCGCCGTAGCCGACGCTTTGGCGGGCTTTCTCGCCAACCTCCAGGGTCTCCAGGTGGTGGCCGGGCGGGAGGTACGCTCGGTGTTGCGGGAAGGGATGGGGGTGCGGGAAGCAGCGCGGGCCCTGGGGGTGCAAGAGCTGGTGGAAGCCACACTGACCCCAGGGGCCGAACCAACTACGGTGCGCGTACAAATCTCGCGGGTGGAAGGGGCCACCGGACGGATCCTCTGGTCGCAAACTTTGGAAGTAGCCGCCACCAACCCCGGGCTCCTGCAGGAGCGAGTGGCTACCGCGCTGCAGGATGGCTTTCGTCGGTTTCAATCCCGGAGGCGTCCCCGCATCCCGCCGCAAGAGGCGCTGGAGGCGTACCTGGAGGTGAAGCGCCGCCTGGATGCCGGTAAGGCCTCCCCCGCTTACGCCGAAGAGCTGGCGCTTTTGGAAAAGGTGGAAGCCGCCGCACCCGATTTTGTGGACGCCCTCATTACCCACGCCTCCATCGAGCGGTTTCTGGGCGGCAACTTAAACGACCCCAAGAGGCTGCAAAAAGCCGAACAGCTTTTGGAGCGGGCCGCACAGCTCGACCCGGAGCACCCGGAGATCCCCTTACGGCGGGCGCAACTGGCCCAAGCTCGAGGCGCGCCTGAAGAAGCAGCGCAAATCCTCCGCCAGCTTACCCGGTCCCGGCCCGGTGACCCCATGGCCTGGCGCGTCCTAGGTACAACCCTCGCTCAACTGCAACAGAAGGAGGAAAGCGAAAAGGCCTTTGCCCGCGCGTTGAGCTTGCAGCCAAACATCGTAATCTGGGATCAACTCTCATCAGCTCGCGCCGACTGGGGGGATTTTGCCGGGGCTCGCCAAGCTGCCGAAGAAATCCTCAAACGGGCACCCAACGACCCCTTGGGGTTGTTTCGCCTGGGGTATGTAGCGGCTTTAGAAGGTGACTTTGCCCTTTGCGAAAAACTTTTTTCCCAGCTGTACCCGAAGACCAACTTGCTTTTAGACCTTCTTAACTGGGGCACCTGCGCCTTTTATCTGGGAAACCTCGAAAAGGCGCTTGAGCTTTACACCGAAGCACAGACCAAGGCCCCTAACGACTACCGCAGCTACCTCAACCTGGCGGACACCTATTTTTGGCTGGGAGACAGGCAAAAAGCCCAGCTTCACTACCAGAAAGCTCTGGAACTCCTGGAAGCGAACCCCCACCCCCAGCGTTACTGGCGGGACAGGGCGCGGATCCTGGCCCACTTGGGGCGCCTCGAAGATGCAGTCCTGGCTGCCCAAAAAGGCTTTGAGGAAAACCCTAACCGCAACTGGAACGCGTTTGTGGTCGCCGAGGTGGCAGCTCTTGCCGGCGACAAGACCTCGATGATGGCCTATACACGGAAGGCCCTGCAACTGCGGGCCCCGAAAGCATGGTTTGCCGGACCCGAGTTTGCCCCTTACCGAAACATGCCGGAGTTCCAAGCCCTTTTCAAGGCCAGTCCTTAGGGCGGGTCGCCTTGGTTTTCCACCTCAGGATCCACCTCAGCGACCAATTGCCCATGGGCATCGTAAAGCTCCACGGCGTAGGGGTAGCGACCGTCCACCTGGCAGTTCCCCTGCGTGATGAGGTCCGGCAGGTGGGAGCCCACCGAAGAAGGGGCCGAACCCATCCCCGCAAACAGGGGCCTTTGGCCGTCCTTCCAGCGGATGACCACTGAATCCACGTTTTTCGGAATTCCGGGGAACGTAAACCGCACACAGTCGGGGCCTGCCTTGTAGTACAGCACCGCCGGGTCCGGATCGCAGGTAATGCGCTTGCCCGTCAGCGTCACCTTCACCTCGCGGTAGCCCTTCATAGCGCCTCCCGTTGTTTTGGAAATACTTTAGCATCGCCCGTCAACCCCTACAATGGGGGGGTGAGACAGGAGGTTCGTTTTTGGCTAGAGGTTGTCTACCTGGCACTGGCAGGCTGGGTGTGCGTGCTGGTGCCCTGGAGTCGCGGTTGGCTGGCGTGGACCTGGAGCTTGCCCCCGGCCTGGGCGCAGCTGCTTTCCCATCCTGCTTTGCGGGGGGCCATTTCCGGTTTTGGGGTGCTGCACCTGCTGGTAGCGCTGGGCTTTGCCACCAAGAAGGAGCGCACTTCGTGATCGTGGGGCTGGGGCTGGATGTGGTGGAGGTGGCGCGGGTGGCGCAGGCTCTTGCTCGCCACGGGGAGCGCTTCCTTTTCCGTTGCTTTCTCCCCGGAGAGCTTGCCCGCCCCCATGACCCCGAGCACGTAGCCGGGCTTTTTGCCGCCAAGGAAGCAGCTTTCAAGGCCCTGGGCACCGGGTGGGGTGAGGGCGTTGGCTGGCACGACGTGGTGGTGGAAAGAGACGCCGCGGGGAAGCCAAACTTGACCTTTCATGGCCCCGCCCAGGAACGCATGCAAACGCTGGGTGCACAAAGGGTCTTGGTTTCCATTACCCACACCGACCACTGGGCCGCTGCAGTGGTAATTCTGAGCCTCTAAGGCTCACCAGTACTTTTCGGTGTGGATTTGGCCGGGCTGGGTACGGCTGTGCTGGCGAAAGCCCTCGGCGGTCAGGAGCGCCGTCATATCCTCGATCATGGCTGGGTTACCGCACAACAAGACGTGAGTATGCTCGGGGCTGGGAGCAAAGCCCCACTTTTGCGCTACCACCCCCCTTCGCCAGACGTCCTGCACATAGCCGGTTTCCCCGGTCCAACGGTGCAGCTCCTCCTGCGGGCGGGAAATCACCGGGATGTACACCAGGTTGGGGAACTGCCGTTCCATGGCTTCCAGCTCGTGGCGGTAGCCCAGGTCCGAGGCGTGCCGGGCTCCGTGAATCACCGCGGTACGGCGCAGGCCGCCCTCGGCCAGATGGGTGCGCAGCATGCTCATGTACGGGGCAAGGCCGGTACCGGTGGCCACCATGACGAGGTTGGCGTCGGGTGGGACCTCTTTCAACGTGAAGAGGCCGGAGAATTTGGGCCCCAGGTAAAGCTTATTTCCCGGCTCCAGGGCAAAAAGCCGGGGGGTCAGGGCTCCCGAGCGCACCAGGGCCAGGTAAAACTCCAGGTACTCCTTCTGCCGCGAGGAAGAAGCAATGGAGTAGGAACGGCGGATGAGGGTTCCCGGCTTGGGCGGGGGTTCTTCCGGGTCCGCACCGGCCACCCGTGGGGATTCCGCCGGCAACCCCAAAACCGCAAACTGCCCGGGCTCAAAGTCGGGAAGCTCCCAACCCTCCGGGACCACCCGAAAGATGGCAAGCCCCGGCGCCACTTCCTGCTTTAACGCCAGCACCGCGTTGAGCTTCAGCGAAGGCTTATCCACCGGTAGCATCCCTCCCCGGGGCTTGCTCCCAGGCCCCGGTCATCACGTGCTCTCTTTCCTTCACGAACCGCGGGTGCCCGTACACCTCGCGGGCCAGACGCTGGGCCAAGCCCAGCTCATCTTCCGATAACCCACCGGGGTGCAGCTCCGCTTCCAACGTCGCCGCAAAACCGGCAGCCAACGCCGCCACCAGCTCCTCCCAAGGGGGGATGTGCCCCAAAACCTCGGAAAGCGTAACCACCGCCGGCCGCAGGCTCTGGTCGGAGGAAAGCCCCAAGGCCCCCGCTTGCAGCTGGGAATCCCAATCCAAAAGCAAGGACCCGTGCTGCAAAATGGCCACCCCCAGCCGCCGCANNCTGCAGGCTGGATGAAGCAGGGAGCTGCACTTTTCGGAGGAATCAAGCTTTCCGGGGCCGAAGAAAGCTCTGCCGCCACCCCCATTTGCCGCAACCCGGCAATGAGCGCCTGACAGATCAGGCGGTAGCAGCCCTGCAGGTCGCGGGGAAAAGGCGGCAGCCCCAGGGGCACGGCCACCGAGTAGGTGAGCTCGTGGTGGTGCAGCACCGCCCGCCCACCGGTGGGCCGGCGGGTGATGTCCAAACCATGAGCCTTACAGAACACTTCGTCCGCCACGCTGTAGGGCTGGTTAAAGCCCAGGGACAGGCAAGGGGGCTGCCAGCGGAAAAAACGCAAGGTGGGAAGACTTTTGCCATCAGCTACCGCTCGCCCCACCGCCTCGTCCACCGCCATGTTCCAAGCCCCCGGCGCCGCCTCCGTAACCAAAAGTCGCCACCTCATGGCGCAAGTGTAGCTGGTCCGGATGCTGGTAAAATTTGAGTCTCGGTACGAAAGTACCGGAGGAGTGGCCCGTGTCCGATCGTTCTGCCGCCTTTGGCCCCAACGTTTGGCTTATTGACGAGATGTACCGGGAGTACCTGGCTCACCCGGAAGCGGTGAGCGACTCCTGGCGGGAGTTTTTCTCCGACTACCGCCCCCAGGGGGTGCGCGCCCTGCAGTTGGTCACCGCGGAAGAAGCCAAGCCAGCCAAGGAGGAGGGCCTGCCGCCGGGGGCAGTGCCCATCGTGGGGGGGCTTGCCCGTCTCGTGGAAAACATGGAGCAAAGCCTCACCCTGCCCACGGCCACCACCTTCCGCACGGTGCCCATTAAGCTCTTGGAGGAAAACCGCGAACTCATCAACGAGTACCTGGCCCGCAAGCTGGCCGGCAAGGTGAGCTTCACCCACATCTTGGCCTTTGCTGCAGTCAAGGCGTTAGAGCACGTGCCGGCCTTGCGCAACACCTTTACCGTTTACGAAGGAAAGCCCTACCGGGTGGTGCCCGAGCACGTGAACCTGGGGATTGCCGTGGACGTCCAGCGGAAGGACGGCAGCCGCACGCTGCTGGTGCCCAACATCAAGGCGGCAGAAACCATGGACTTCCCCACGTTCTTTGCCGCCTACAACGAGGTCCTGCGCAAGGTCCGCAGCAACCAGCTTTCCCCCGAGGACTTTGCCGGCACCACCATGAGCCTCACCAACCCGGGCATGCTGGGAACGTCCCAGAGCCTGGCCCGGCTCATGCCGGGACAGAGCTTCATCCTGGCCACCGGTAGCATTGACTGGCCCCCGGAGCTGCAGCACGCCGACCCCCGCACCCTGGCACAGCTGGGGGTGAGCAAGGTCATGACGTTGGCCTGCACTTACGACCACCGGGTGATCCAGGGGGCGGAAAGCGGCACGTACCTCGCGGTGATTGCCGCCCTGCTCAACGGTGAGCACGGCTTTTACGAGGAAATCTTTGCCTCCCTGGAAATCCCCTACGAGCCGCTGCGCCTGGTGCGGGATGCCAACCCTTACCTGGTGGCCCGGGACAACCTCATCGAAAAGGAAGCGGCGGTGCTGCAGCTCATCCACACCTACCGGGTGCGCGGGCACCTCATTGCTGCCATCAACCCCCTCTCCTCCGAACCCCGCACCCATGTGGAGCTGGAGCTCACCCGCCACGGGCTCTCCATTTGGGATTTGGACCGGGAGTTTTACACCGGCGGGCTGGGAGGCAAGCCCCGCAGCACCCTGCGGGAAGCCCTGCGCTTGCTGCGCGGGGCCTACTGCCACACGGTGGGGGTGGAGTACATGCACATCCAGGATCCGGAGCAGCGGGCCTGGATTGCCCAAAGGGTGGAACAGGACCCACCGCCGGAGCTCCCCCTAGCCACAAAAAAGCGCATCCTGCAAAAGCTCAACGAAGCGGAAGCGTTCGAGCGCTTCCTGCACACCAAATACATCGGCCACAAGCGCTTTTCCCTGGAAGGTGGGGAGGTGCTCATCCCCATGCTCGACCACCTGCTCTCCCAGGCTGCCGACTTGGGCGTGGAGGAGGTGGTCATGGGCATGGCCCACCGCGGCCGCCTCAACGTCCTGGCCAACATCCTGGGAATGAGCTACGGCAAGATCTTCCGCCAGTTCGAGGGCGATTTGGACCCCAACTCCCGGGAGGGCACCGGCGATGTGAAGTACCACCTGGGAGCCAAGGGCACCTACCTTTCCCCTTCCGGCAAGAAGGTGGCGGTGGAGCTGGCCTCCAACCCCTCGCACCTGGAAGCGGTGGACCCGGTGGTGGAGGGCATGGCCCGAGCCAAGCAGGACCAGCGGGGGGATAGCGAGCGCACCAGGGTCATGCCGGTGCTCATTCACGGCGATGCCGCCTTTGCCGGCCAAGGGGTGGTGGCGGAAACCCTCAACATGAGCGCGCTTTCCGGCTTCAGGACGGGGGGCACGGTGCACATCGTGGTGAACAACGGCATTGGCTTTACCACCGCTCCCGCCGACGCCCGCTCCTCGGTGTACGCCACCGACGTGGCGCGCATGGTGCAGGCCCCTATTTTCCACGTCAACGGCGAGGACCCGGAAGCTTGCCTGCGGGTGATTGCCCTGGCCGTGGCCTTCCGCATGGCCTTTCACAAGGACGTGGTGGTGGACCTGGTGTGCTACCGGAGGTGGGGGCACAACGAAGCCGACGAGCCGGCTTTCACCCAGCCTTTGATGTACGCCAAGATCCGCGACAAGCGCTCGGTGCGCAAGCTCTACACCGAGCTTTTGGTGAACCGCGGCGACATTTCCCTCAAGGAAGCCGAGCAAGCGCTGGAGCAGTTCCAACAGCTTCTGGAAAAGGCCTTTGAGGAAACCAAGGAGTCGGCTCCGCCACCGGTGGAGGTGGTGTTCCGGGAGCCCACCCCCCCGGAGCCGGTACCGCTAGCTCCCCCCGTGAGCCGGGAAACGCTGCAACAGGTGGCCACCTGCCTGGGCACAGTGCCCGAAGGCTTCCACGTCCACCCCAAGCTTTCGCGGCTTCTGACCTACCGTGCCCGCTGCTTGGAGCAAGGCGTGGACTGGGGAGCCGCCGAGCTTCTGGCCTTTGGCAGCTTGCTCCTGGAGGGCATTCCCGTGCGGCTTTCGGGCCAGGATTCCCGGCGGGGGACCTTTTCCCAGCGGCACGCGGTGCTGGTGGATCAGCAAACCGGGCAAGCCTACGTCAACCTCGAGCACCTGCCCGGCAGCCGCGCCCAGTTTCTGATTTACGACTCGCTGCTTTCCGAATACGCGGTGATGGCCTACGAGTACGGCTACTCGGTGGCCCGCCCCCACGCGCTGGTGCTGTGGGAAGCGCAGTTTGGCGACTTTGCCAACGGCGCCCAAATCGTCATTGACCAGTTCATCACGTCAGCGCACGAAAAGTGGGACCAGCACGCCCGCCTCACGCTGCTTTTGCCCCACGGCTACGAAGGGCAGGGCCCCGAGCATTCCTCTGCCCGCATCGAGCGCTTCCTCCAGCTGGCCGCCGGTGATTCCATGCGGGTGGCGTTTCCCACCACCGCCGCCAACTACTTCCACCTGCTCCGCTCGCAAGCCCACCTGCCCCACCCCAAGCCGCTGGTGGTGTTTACCCCCAAGAGCTTCCTGCGCGCCGAGCTGGCCAAATCCCCGGGGGAGGAGCTGGTTTCCGGCCACTTCCGGCCGGTGGTTGCCGATCCGAACCCGCCGGAAAACCCAAGCGTGGCCGTCCTCTGCACCGGCAAGGTGTTCTTCGACCTTTACCCGGAACGGGAAAAGACCCACGCCCCGGTGGTGATCTTGCGTGTGGATCAGCTTTACCCGTTCCCCCAGGAGGAGCTCAAGAACGCCCTGGCCGCCTACCCCACCGTGCAGGAGGTGCGCTGGGTGCAGGAGGAACCCCGGAACATGGGGGCCTGGCCTTTCCTCAAGGAGCACCTGCCGGAGGTGACGGGCCCTCGCCGCTTGCGGGTGGTCAGCCGTCCACCCGCCTGCAGCCCGGCTACCGGCTCCGCCAAGCTGCACGAAGCCGAACAGGCCCACTTGGCCGCTCTGGCGTTGGCCGGGCCTGCCGCGTAGTTACTGCACGGTGAGCTTGGCGAGGGTCGCGGCCAGCTCCGCCAGAGAAAACGGCTTTTGCAGAAAGTGCGCGCCGGCTTGAAAGCGGCCGTTGATGGTGGCCAGCTCGGGTCCGTAGCCAGACATGAGGACAACTTTTAGCTGCGGCACCCGCGACATCAAGCTTGCCGCCAGCTCCAAACCGGTCATGCCGGGCAAGCCGTAGTCGGTGAGCAAGATCGCCAAGCTTCCCAAATCCGGCAGGGCCAGCGCCTCTTCCGCGCTGGCCACCGCCGTCACCTGGTAGCCCAGGGCCGCCAAGGCGTTGGCCAAGGCTTCCCGGGCCAAAGGTTCGTCCTCCACCAAAAGCAGGCGCTGGCCCTGGCCCTGCGGCGAAGGTGGAGCGGAGGTGCGCGCCGGCTTGGCCACCGCCTCACCGGCAGCAAAGCGCGGAAGCCACACCCGGAAGCACGAGCCTTGTCCTACAAGGCTTTCCACCTCCACCCGCCCGCCGTGGGTACTGACGATCCCATGCACCACCGCTAGCCCCAAGCCGGTGCCGCGGCCGGCGGGCTTGGTGGTGAAAAAAGGCTCGAAGAGCTTGTGCCGGATTTCCGGGGGAATGCCCACCCCGGTGTCCCGCACCTCAAAGCCCACCCACCCCTCACCGGCCAGGGTGCGAACCGCCACGGTGCCGCCTCCCGGCATGGCGTCCTGGGCGTTGACCACCAGGTTCATGAGCACTTGCCCTAACTGGTGCCAGTCGCCGTTCACCACCAAGGGGCTCGGTGCCAGCTCCTGCACCAGCTTGATGTTTTCAGGCAGCAAGCGCTTTAAAAAGCCCAGCTCTTCGCCCACGAAGGCGTTGAGGTCCAAAGGCGAGAAGTGCTCCCCTTCCCGGCGGGCAAAGAGCAGGAGCTTGCGGGTGAGGCTCGAACCCCGGTGGACGAGGCCCTCCACCTGTTGCACCCAATGGCCCGCCTCCGGGGGCAACCCGGAAACCCCCTCCAGAAGCTGAACCAAAGCCATTTGCGCTTGCAGGATGTTGTTGAAATCGTGGGCGATGCCGCCCACCAGCCGCCCCAGGGTTTCCAGCTTTTGCATTTCCCGGAGCGCCTCTTCCCGCTCACGCTCGGCGGTGATGTCGCGGGCTACACCGATGAGGGCTAAGGGCTTGCCGTGCTCATCGCGCACCACCGAGGTGGAAAGGCGAATCAAAATGCGCCGGCATTCTTTGGTGTGGTTCCACACCTCGCCCCGGAATCCCCCGGCGAGCGTTTGCGCTAACGTGGTTTCCAGCGAGGGTGTGGGGTCTTCGGGCAGCCGCACAAGGGCAATGTTCTGCCCTACCAGCTCTTCGGGTTCGTAGCCGTAGGTCCGGCAGAACGCCTCGTTCACGAACAGGATGCGGTTTTCCGTGTCGGTAATGCTCACGCATTCGGAAATGCTGCGTAACGCATGCGCCAGCAGCCGAACTTCTTCCTGGGCGCGACGCACTTCGCTCCAATCCATGATCACCCCCTCGATGACCTCGCGGCCCTGCTCTACAAAGAGCGAAGCGTCGCGGAGCACCCAAATGGGCGTCCCATCCCTGCGGCGAAGCATCACCTCATGCACCGGCAGGTGGCGGCTCTCCCGCAGCTTGTTAACGAACCGTTCCCTTTCGGCTGCGCTGGTGTAAAGCTCCCAAGCGGAAGCGTCCATCATCGCTTCGCGGCTGGGAAACCCCAAAAGCCGCGCAGCAGCCGAGTTGCACGTTAAGAACTTGCCGTCCAACGAGGCACGAAAAACCCCCACCGGCAGACGCTCCACCAAAGCTTGAAAGCGAGCCTCGGTGGCTAAAAGCTCCTCCGTTCGTCGTTTGAGGGCGGCCCGCAGCACCAAGGCCCATACCAAACTCACGAGCCCCACGAGAACGATGAACAACACGAGCTCTGGGGGTGTGATTTGGACAAAGCCCGCACTGAACGCGGCAAACCACCCCAAGTGACCTTCCTTCCGAAGGGATCGAGTCCGCACTATCCCCCCAGCAAGCGCGAGCATACGGGAAATCTCCGGAAAAAGATAGCCAAGCGCCTACAATGGTGCGGTGCGAATTCCGGCCTCGGTAACCCGCAACCAACCTCTGGCCAGCTTCACGACTTTGGAGTTGGGGGGACCAGCGGAGTTCTTTTGCCAGCCGCTCACCCAGGAAGAGCTCAAAGAGGTGTGCGCTTGGGCCAAGGGTATAGGGCTTCCCGTCACCGTGCTGGCCGGGGGCTCCAACGTGGTCATCGCCGATGGCGGTGTTTCCGGCCTGGTGCTGCGGGTCGCTTGGCAAGGCCTGGAGGTTGAAAAGCGAGAAGAGACCGTCACCGTCATTGCCCAGGCCGGTACCCCCCTGGACGAAGTGGTGGCGCTGTCGGTGGCCGAAGGGTGGGCGGGGTTGGAGTGCCTTTCGGGGATACCGGGTTCGGTGGGGGCTACGCCGGTGCAAAACGTAGGGGCCTACGGTCAAGAGGTAGCAGAGTGCATCCTGTGGGTGGAGGTCTTTCAGCGCGAGCACCTAACTTTCCAACGGCTTCCCCACGAGGCCTGTAGCTTTGCCTACCGCAGCAGCATCTTCCGCGGCCAGAGGCAGTGGATCATCACCCGGGTGGCCTTCCGCCTGTCACCGCAAGGTGAGCCCACCTTGCGTTACCCGGAGCTTGCCGAGCTTTTCCGGGGATCGGCCAGGCCTTCGCTTGCCGAAGTGAGGCAAGCGGTGCTTTCCCTGCGGCAGAAAAAGGGCATGGTGCTGACCCCAGGCCTTCCCGAAAGCCGCACCGTGGGCTCATTTTTCAAAAACCCGGTGCTGAGCCTCGAGGCCTTTGAGCGCCTCAAAACCCGTCTCTGGGAGCAGGGAGTTCTGCCCTTTCCGCAGGAGCCCCCGAATTTTGCCGTTCCCGCCGGCATCAAGGTTCCGGCGGCTTGGCTGGTGGAGCAGGCCGGCTTTCCCAAAGGCACGCGCCGCGGGCCGGTGGGGGTTTCCCCCCTCCACGCCTTAAGCCTGGTCCACTGGGGAGGGGGCACCGCCGAAGCGCTGGTGGCTTTTGCCAGCGAAATCCAAAGGGCAGTCAAGCAAGCTTTTGGGATCACCTTGGAGCCCGAACCGGTGTTTTTGGGTTTCTCCCAGGACCTCCCGCTGGAGCGGGCCACCTGCCTCTAAACCTTTTTTGCTTTTCGTTCGTTTTAATCGGTGAAGGACCCGGGAAGCCGGGGGGAGGTGAACATGGCAGCGGTCCTGGCAGTGGAGCACAACGCCCGCGCTTGGCAGCGGCGGCCTTACGCAGTCATCTGCGACCGGGGCGACAGCGCCGCCGTGGCGCTCCTCCACCTCCCCCACCCGCCAAAGCCGGGGCTGCGCTTTTCCGCCTTCGGGGTGGAGTGGGAGGTGGTGCGAGCCGGGGACCACACCCGCGGCCCGGTGGCCAGGCCGGTTTGCACGTGACGCTGCCGTCCAAACGCGAGCTTGCCTGCCCGTGTATGATAAAAACCAGGAGGTCCCCCAATGCGGGCGCTTTTGCCGGTTGCGCTGCTTGTCCCCGCGATGCTGGCGGCCCAGTCGCCCCAGTGGTCGAGGCCCTACGTGGCCGACGCCCGTTTTTGGCTGCAAAAAGCGGGTGAGCGGCGTGGTCAGCCGCTTATTGCCGGGCAAACCGTGGAGCTGGAGGCAGGCCAGGAGGCTACCCTCACCGTAGAGCCACAGGACCAGTGGGGACGCCCTTTCCCCCCAGAGCTTTCGGGGTTTTTCGTGGACGATCCCCGTTCCTGCCAGGGCTTGGTGACCGTGGAAAGCTCCTCCCCCACCACCTTTCGCCTAACAGCTGGCACCGAGCGCGGTCGCTGCCAGCTGCGGCTGGTGGCCGGAGGCAACTTGAACCTGGAGTGGACGTTCACCCTGAAGGTTGCCTCGGTGGCTCACGGCGGTTACACCCGGGGGCAGGCCGAGTACATTGCCACCAGGCTTTACCGGGCGCTGCTGGCCCGGGAGCCTGATCCCGAAGGCTTCCGCGCGGCAGTGGCGGAAATCCAGCGCAACCGCCTGGGTTCGCTGCTGGAAGGCATGCTCAAAAGCCCGGAGTTCAAGGAAAAATGGCGGGGCAAGCCACCAACTCAGTTCTTGGAGCAAATTTACCAGGGCCTCTTGGGCCGCCCTCCGGACAGCGAAGGGGTGCGCCGCTACCTCCGGGAGGTGGAACGCGGCCATCTGAAAGGCGTGCTTGCTGATATTATTCACTCCGAGGAGTTTGAACAGGGCATGCTGGCAGCCGCGTCTGGCTCCTGAACTTTGACAAGGGTAAGCTACTATCACCTATGCTCATTGCTCCTCTTTGGGAAGCCGCGCGCCCTCGGCAATGGATAAAAAACCTCTTCGTGTTCGCCCCCGCGGTCTTCGGATTGCGGCTCCACCAGCCCCCCATCATGCTTCAAGTGGGCCTCACGTTCATGAGCTTTTGTTTGGCATCATCCGCGTCCTACCTGCTTAACGATGTTGTGGATCGCCACAAGGACCGGGACAACCCAAGAACGTGCCGGCGCCCCGTAGCTCGAGGGGCCCTCTCGCCCCACCTGGCTTTGGTGGCTTCGGGAATGTTTGCCCTGGCGGCGTTGGTCCTGAGCTGGTTCCCGGGAGTAGCCCTGCCGGTCGTCGTCTATCTGCTCACGACCGGGCTTTACTCCCTCTTGCTCAAGAAAGTCCCACTTTTGGATGTGCTGAGCCTTGCCGGCCTTTACCAACTGCGCCTGTGGGCGGGGGCTCTGGCAGCAAGCGTGCCACCCTCCCCCTGGCTTTTGACGTGCGGTGGGTTTCTAGCCTTGACCCTGGCTACCGGCAAACGCCTGGAGACCAACCGAAGCCTTTACCCCCGCGCGCTTTTGCGAGTTGCCCTCGATTCCTTGCTGGTGCTCACGGCCGTGAGCTACCTTGCCTACACTGTTTCTCGAGGTCCCGCCCACCAATTGCCCCATTGGTTTTTGCTGTCGCTATTGCCGGCCTTGGCCGGCCTTTGGCGTTACCGCACACTCGCCCTGCGGGGGCTTGCGGACCCTTCCGAAGCCCTTTTCCGCGACCGCCTTCTCCAGGTGGCGGCCGTAGGATGGTTGGCTTTGGTCTTGGCGCTGGCAGCAAGTGGACTACAATGAACAGTGGCTTGCCTGGTGCAAGCGGGGAGGTCCTCATGAAGCACCGTGGTTTTTCTTTGGTGGAGCTCCTGGCGGTGCTGGCGCTCTTGGCTTTCATTGCCTTGGTGGTCACGGTGCAGGTATTGGCAATTATTCAAAAAAACGAACTGCAAACCCAGGCGCAAGAGGTGAAAGCGTTTCTGCAAGAGGTGCCGCAACTGGTTAGCAAACACCAGCAGCCACTTTGGGTATTTTTTAGGCCCACGGGAGGTACCGGCCCCGGCGGTATCCTCCAGGTAACCAGGGACGAAAACGGAACCCAAGTCTTGCGGCAGCTCCAAATCAAGAACACAATTGCTTTTGGTCTCACCGCAGATGTGAAATGGTCGAACTGGGAAAACCCGTCGTCAGGCGTCTACAGGATAGGCTGTGACACCTTCTTCCGCACGGTGAAGGTAAGCCCTTCGGCGGGTACCGAACAAATCGGGAGCCAAGCAATCGCCGTGTTCACGCATCAAAAGATGAAAACCGGTAATCTGCGGCCGCAATACGTCTGGAAGCTCTACATCAACCCAGTCTGGGAAGTCAGCGTGAACAAAGAATGGTCTGACACCTAATCCTTTGGCCGAGGATGATCGTAAACGCTGGTGAAAACCCAAAAATGGCGGCCCGGTACGTTGGTCCCCCGGGTCGCCCCGCGAAAGGCGGCGGCTTTAAGCAGCTCTTGTGTTTCCTGGTCGTCGTCCTTAACAAAAAGCAGTTTGCTCGTGGGCCGCACCAGAATTTGGCGTAGTTCTTCCCGGTCAACCCCCAAATCCCGGTGAGGGATGCCAGCCAATAACGCCGGCAGGCGCGTGTCCACCCAATGGGGGACACGAACGATGTGAACGTCCTGTATGCTGCCCCCCTTTTTAAGGAAGTCCTCGATTACCGCTGCCATAGCAGGGGTATCAAACTGCTCCAAGCGGTTATTGGCCCCGTAGCGCATGACCATCGTCCAATTTTCCACGGCCGAAAAGACGGCCAGCCCTAACAGGAGCCCAAAAGCCAGAATCCTTCGGCGCCCCCCCAACCCACTCACCTCTTTCCAAAGCATGCTCGCAGCCCAAGCTGCAAGGATAATGGCAGGAATGGCGGCCGCACCTGCGCGGTTGGGAGCCGGGTTTTCGTTGGGAAAAGCCAGGGAAAGCGTGGAGGGAAGCTGCAGCACCACCAGGCCCACCAGCAAGGCCAACTCCACAAAGCTTCGCTGACGTAATACGTTTCGCAAGGCCATGGCCACCCCCAACAGGAACAGGGTGGCTGTGACCGCATCCAGGGCCGGTCGGTGCGGTACAGAAATGGCAAAGAGTTCCCCTTCATCCCAGTTGAACATGGCCAAAGCGCGAACCACGTTGTGAGCAAAAGTCGCGAGTGGATTTTGGACGAGCGGCCGCTCGGCCGAAGCCCAGCGGGTGGTGGCGCGATACCAAAACAAATCCGGGCGATCCCAGGCAAAGCGCGCCAACGGCAAAAAAACCAAAAAAGCCAAGAAGGCAAGCCCTGCAATCCGAGCCGCAGCCCGTCGCGCATTGAGTTCGCACCGATGGAAAACGTAAAACCCAAGCACCAGCAAAACGGCGAGTAGCGGCACAACTCGAAATGGGCTGTAGCCGTGAAGACCTAATCCCAGGGAAATCCCAGCAAAAACCCAATCACTTTGTCTTTGTTGGCTGAGCGCTCGGAAAAGAAAAAACAAAAACGCAGCGGTGAAAAGAGGATATAGCGGAAACCGCAGTCCAATGCGGCTTAAGATGTTGGGCCAAAAAGCAATGGCGTAAATGTAAAGTGCTGCCAAAGCCAACCGGGGGCCTCCGAGGACGCGGGCCAGAAGGAAAACGAAAGCCGAAGTCATCACACCAAGAAGAGCAGTCCCCAGCTTGAGCGAGTAAAAGCTCACGCCGGTCCCGAAGGCGAGCCCAACCAAATAGGTCCAGTAAAACTGAAAAGCCTCACGCCCGGTGTTTCTTGGAAAAAAAACCGCATATTGGCCTTCGGCCAGGTCGTGGATGTCTTCAAGCTTTTCGGTGTGATCGCTCCAAGGGTTGGCAGGGATTTGATCCAGGGAGGAAAACTGGAATACAACTGCCAGGACAAAAAGAGCAAAAACTACAAGCCACGACCAACCGCCTTGGCGAATCCTGGCCTGCCGCTCCCCCTTGCCCCAAAATGCCAGTGCGCCAAGGACCGTGGCGGCTAGCCAAAGACCGGTGTTGAACACGGTAAACTGGTGGTTACGGAAGAGAAAAAAAGCCCAGGCAGCCGCAAGCAGCGCAAGAACCAGAAAAGGCCAGCGACAACGGAACGGCGGTTGTGCTTCGGCACCGGGGGCCAGCGCAAGCCTCAGGGTCGGCGCGAAGCGCAACCACAGCACCAAGCCCATAAGCCAAAACGGTAACGCCAGAAGCGGAGCTCGCCAGAACGAAAGAAAGCATTGCCCGATAAGGCAAGAAACGAAGCCAACAATAAGAAGAAGTGGTTGAAACTTGGCGTCCGGGGCTTTCCCTTGGTTACTCATGTCCCCCGGCCTCCGTCAGGCGCAACTCCCAGAGGTGAACGTTGGAAAGCTCCCCCTTCCTGGCAAGGTCTTCAACTTCCACCCGCACAGCTTGGGATGGCACCGGGCGAAGGGCGAGGACCACATTTCTGTTTCCTGAAGCCGATGGGTAAGTTGCCTCTCCGGTAAGCTCCCAAGCGTTGCCCACCTGACTGTAAACCCGGACCCCTGTTTTGCCTGCCCCAATGAGCAGGGAAGCTTGGGCAAACTTACGGATAGTGGGAAAATGCAGGTCGAGGCGCAGGGGATTGGCTTCCATGGTGCGAATGAGGGTACTTTTGTTACCGTCAAAAGCGTTCTCCACCGGACCAATATCCAAAAAGCTGTGCCAGACCTCCACGTTCTCGCCCGAAAGGATAAGGGAAGCCCGGACCGGCTGGCGGCGCTCCTCGATTTCCCGAGCTATCAGGGTTGACGCTTCCGGCGAGTAGCGCAAGCGAAAGAACGCAAACGCCGGTTTACCGCTCGGGTCGTAAAGCACGGTCACAAGCCCCGGCTTTGCAAACTTGGGGCTCGCCCGCACCCGCTGAAACTCGTCGTAGGGAAAGACAAAAACGGCCTCCGGGGGCCACGTCCGAACGTAAGTGGTCAACCACTCAAAAGAGGCCCACTGCAACCGGGGCTCCTGCCCAAGAAAAAAAGCCACGTGTTCCTCGTAGCTGTTGCCACAGTTGGGCGAAAGCATGACCGTGCTATTGGCTGCGGACTGAAGGAGCGTCTTGATTTCTCGGAATACCTGGGGCGCCCCCCATTGGTAGCCGTAGTACCCATAGTCGGCATCAAGGGGTGGACCTACCACCCAAGCCCGCAGCAAAAGCCACACACACCCAATTATGAGGAAAGCCAACAACGTCGCAACGAACGCGGTGCGAGCCGCTTCGGCCATTTGCTCCCGGATCCAACTGCTTCCCACCACGGAAAGCGCTGCCAATACAGGTAAAGCAAACATTTGCCTGGTAACCCCCGGGGCCAACACCAGCGCTGCAGCCGGAGCAAAAAGGAGGGTTACCGTCAAAAACCGGTAGCCTGCAGCGTGCGAACCTCTCACGGTTCGCCTCAAGGCTACCCCCAGGCCCAAGCCCGCGAAAACCAGGGCTACCGGCTGCAAAAGCCCCATTCCTGGCAGGACATGGCGCAGGGGATGGACGTCGGACGCAAGCCAAAAGCGGGGAGACCAAGCGCTCATGTAGCTCGCCAGGGCCTCCTGAAAACGGGCGTCAAGGGGCAGATTCTTAGACCAAAAGGACCCAAGCAGGGCCAGCTGCGAGGTTTGTTCGCTCGGATGGTTGAGCAAGTAACGAGCAAAGGGTAGTGCCCACAAAAGCGTTACCGCCCCTACCCACCGCCACCGAATGCACGGTCGCGGAGAAGAAAACCACCAACTCACAAACAACCCCACAACCGAAAGCGGCACAACCACCCGAGCCGCCGCATGGGCGTAAAAACTCAACGCTGCCATGCTGAGGCATAGCGGGAGCGCCCCATCTCTGCCGGAAAGAAACATCACGGCAAGACCAAGGAAGGCCGCGAAAAAGCCCACCGAAAGTGAAATTTCGAACCCCGTTCGGGAATGGAGAAACCACACAGGATGCACTAAAGCCCACAGCGGCACCAACCACCAAAGGGAAAGCCCGAACCCACGTCTTAACCCTAGAGCCAAAACCGAAAGGGTCACCAACGTCACAAAGCCGGTGGCAGCCCTAGAGAGCACCACCGATCTTCCAAACACGGCAACCAGGGGCATAAGGAGGTAAACTGAAGTTCCCAAGTTGAAGCGCCCGCCGTTCGGGAAGAACGCGGGAAGCAGTTCCCTGTTTGCCCCCCGAAAACCATGCTGCAGGAGGTGCTCGGCCCAGTTTGCGCTCACCGCTTCATCACAAAAAAAGTAAGGCGGGAAGTCCTCCAGAGCCCAGAGGGTAAGCACCAGGTAGAGGAGACCGGTGCCGAAGAAACCCCAACTTGCCCCCTTGCCCCCTGTTACCGCCGTCGTCACGGTGTGCTTTATACTACATCCAACATGGGACCACGAAGAGGTGCCCGGTGTTCCCGAAAGTCACAGACTCAGCAAGATTACCATCATACTCACCCTTCACGGCCGTTCGTGAAGCAGAGCAAATTATTTGGTTTCTTAGGACTAGTCAATGTGGCACAGAGTTTGCTTAGACTACTTGGAAGGAGGTGGCCATGACGGCGCGGGTGCGTGGCGTCATGAAGAGGAAGGCTCAAAAGGGAATGACGCTCGTTGAGGTGTTGGTGGCCTTGGCCATCTTGCTTTTTGTGGCCCTGGCGATTTTGGAAATGTTCACCATGAGCTATCTGGCCAATATGGGCTCGTTGGCACGCACCGACTTGCAATACAGGGCCCAGCGGGTGGCGGAAAGCATTCGGTACATGTACGCGATTTATCGCCAGCGGAATGTGGCAGTTCCCATTCCCGCTTGCGGCATCGATTTCTCCAATATCACCCCAGGGGAAGTATCCATTCCCAACGACCCCACTGACGCCTGCTGGGGCGAGCCGCTGTTTCGGGTAGTTGATGCCGACAGCGCCAGCGCCCGCTACGATTTGCGTTACGAAATCACCGATGAGGGGCAGTTTTGGCTTGTTACGGTAAGGGCCTATCCGCGGGAAACAGGACTTAGGTACCTTGGAATGGCCATTGCGGCCAAAGGAGTCAGGTATGTGGCGCAACTCCCCAAGTAGAGCGCGAACGGGCGGCTGGGTACGCGGCTTTACGCTCATAGAGGCGCTCGTGACCTTGGTTATCCTGGTGATCATCTTGGTTGCCGGGGCCCAACTGTTGTTCCGTACCCGCGAGTCCGCCGAGCGGCAACGGTTTCAGGTGGAGGCGCGACAAACCGCCCGGTCCGCCATCGAATACGTACATTTCCTGCTGCGCGGCGCAACCGATATGAATGCTCGCTCCGAAGCCTACCCTGATCCCGCGCTGCTCTTGGTTTGGCTTTACCCCGGCTCTGGCGGCGGTGGTGGGGGTGCTGGCGGCGGAGGCGGTGGCGGAGGCGGTGGCGGAGGCGGTGGAGGAGGCGGTGGAGGAGGCGGTGGCGGCGGGGGAGGTACGCCACGTCAGATAACCTACGACAATGTCACTGACCCTAACTATGCAGACGTTGGTACCGACATTCTAACTTTTGCGAGGGCAGAGCAGCATATTTCGGTGGGCTTTCCCTGTTGGCCTGGCGGCCTCAACGCTGTTAACTTTTGCGTGGCATTTACCCAGGGATGTAACAATATCGCGGCGAACTTTCAACTCTTTAAGGACCTTACAGGTGCCCACCCCGACCCTGTCACTGGCCATGAAGTGAGCGAACCTCTGCTGGTGACAGGTAACGATGGTTCCTGGACTTTCATCCAAATCACGGATTACAAAGACAACCAAAATCTTAGTAACGACCACTGTTCCAAGTGTCCGACGGGCAGCTGTGGCTTCCCCGGAATTTGGGTTATCGCCAACCCTGGCGTCTCCGGAGGGTATAACATTCCCAGTTGTTGCCCTGACTTTCAGGGAAAGGACCCCCAGCTGGGTCTCGGGTTACGTTACGTCACTTTGCGGGTAAAAAACCGATCTTTGCAGCAGAAAAATGGGGTCTTTGACCCAACCAACCCAGACGATGGCTTTTTCACCGTCGTGCCCAACGTGGAGGACCTGCAGGTTGCGTACTTTTTCCGGGATGGCACCGTGCGAAACGACCGACCTCCCCAAGATTGCACTTGGGCCACCAACTGCGTGCCGGTTCAAGATCCCGCTTTCGGACCCGCCGGGACCCTCCCCGAAACCCATGCCGCTAACGTCATTGGTTTGCGCATCACGCTTACCGCTCGTTCGAGTCAAGAGGTACCGGTGGTTCAGGAACCAAGCGCGCGGTTTCGCCAACCAGTGGCCGAAAATCACGACCCGGGAGCAGCACAGGATCGCTTTTACCGCTACCAAAACAGCGTGTTTGTGTTGCTGCGTAACCGCACGCCTCGGGCATAGGGAGGTGTTATGAACTCGCAACGCGGCGCCGCCCTTATTACCGTGCTTTTGGTCATGCTGGTCTTGACCGCCTTGGGCATTGCCGTTTCGCTGATCATGACCAGCGAGGACCGAATCTCCAGCCGCCAGGATTTACAAAAGCTCGCCCTTTATGCGGCCGAGGCCGGTCTGCGACGGGGGGAAGAAACCCTCCTTGGTTACACCGTGGATCAAGCAAACGGGCTTTTGCAGTACGCCAGCAGCACCCCGGAGGCCTGGCGGGAAACGCCCAGCACCCCCCAGCACCCGGACTACACAGACTTAGGCAGCTGGGACGGCCTGCACTTGGGTACCTACCTGCGCACTGCTGATGGTACGGAATTGTCAAACGTTCCTGTGGTGCTTACCGGTGCCAAAGGGTTGCCGGCTTTTTTCTCGGTTTTCGTGCGCAATAACCCCACAGATCCTTCAAAGCAGCCAACAACAAACGGCGACTTGGTGATCCGCTTGGTAGCCGTGGGCTGGGTGGCCTCCTCTGCTGACCCCAACGCACCTTTTTCAGGCAGGGGTGTGCGGGCGGTGAAGATCTTGGAGGAGGAGTACAGTTTTGAAGGGCAGTCCTCGCCATCAAACATGGCCCAAAAGAACGTCAACCAGCAGGGGACGGGGTCGATCGTCTACAGCCCCCCGGGGACCTGAGATGGAGGCTGCGGGAAGCAGGAGGTGAGCTTATGAAACGCAGGACCTTTTTGACCGTAATCCTGAGCGCGTATTTAAGCGCCACCGTGGCCTTGCCGCCAATGGCCTGGTCGGCGGTCCCGCCCGCTCCGGCTCAGGAAGGGTACGACTTCATGAACCAAATCACCCGGCAAATTCTTTTCCCGAATCTGGTGGTGGTGCTTGACCTGTCCCGCTCCATGGCCATGGACCTTTACGGTCAGCCGGCGGATTACATCCAGGATCTTTACCTTGACACCAACCTAGACAACCGGGGCGGCCGGCCAGAGCCGATGGTACCAGCGGTACTGGTGGATGTGGATGGGGATGGAACACTGGAAAACCGGGAAATCGGCAACGCCAACGTGCCCGTGTGGGAAGGGCCCTTTGTCCAACCCTGTGTGACCCCCACACCCACACCGACGCCCACGAGCACGCCCACCACGACACCCACCGTGACGGCCACCCGGACGATTACACCCACGCGCACGATTACCCCAACTGCGACTGTCACCCTCACGCCTACCATCACCCGCACTCCTACCAACACCCGGACGCCAACCGCTACTAGAACCATCACTCCCACCCCCACCATCACGCCTACGCGTACCATCACCCCCACCAGAACTGTCACTCCAACCCGAACCGTCACGCCAACCAACACTCCGGGCCCTTCACCCACACGCACCCCAACCCGCACCAACACCCCGGCGGTGACGCCTACCCGCACCCCAACCCGCACCAACACCCCGGC